>CADBOC010000024.1 GCA_902796175.1 Oscillospiraceae bacterium
CCGAATACATTATTCTTGACCGCCTCGCACGGGCTGTCCTCCATCAGGGGAACATGCTTGTGCGCCGCCGCGTGAAAGACGACGTCGGGGTGGAATTCCTCGAATACTTCGTGCAGCCTGTCCGTGTCGCGCACGGAGCCGATGCGCACGCTGATGTCGATAACGCCGTCGTATTTTTCCTTCAGTTCGTTCTGCAGCTCAAAGGCGCAGTTTTCGTAAATGTCAAAGATGACAATCGCCTTCGGGTCGTAGCGCGCGACCTGGTTACAGATTTCCGCGCCGATGGAGCCGCCGCCGCCCGTGACAAGCACGGTCTTGCCGCGGATAAAGCGGAAAACGCCCTCCATATCGGCGCGTATGGGCTCGCGGCCCAGAAGATCCTCCACGCTTACGCTGCGCAGACTGCTTACGTTTACCTCGCCCGAAGCGAGCTGATAGAGCCCCGGCAGGTTTTTGACCTCGCAGTCCGTCTCCTGGCAGATGTTGAGCAGATCGCGGCGCTGTTCCGCGGTCGCGCCCGGGATCGCGAGAAAGATCTTGTTGACACGGTATTTTTCGACCGCGCGCAGGATCTCGTCTCTGCCGCCGATGATCGGAACGCCGTCGATGGAACGGTGCAGCTTCTGCGGATCGTCGTCGATCACGCAAACGACGCGCCCGCTCTTTTCCTTGGTGCGGCGCACGTCTCTGAGCAGCATCTGCCCGGCGCTGCCGGCGCCGATGAGCATGATGCGGTCGCCGGATTCCGTTCCGTATTTTCCCCGGACCAGAAGAATGAACCGGTAAAAGAATCTCGCCGAGAGTACAAACCCGAACTGCAGAACGCCGCCGATGAGATAATACGAGATCGGCATTCTGCCCCGCAGCAGCGTAATGGCAGCCGAATAGAGAGAGGCGTTGATCACCGAGCCGAGGATCACGTGCTCAAGCTCGTCGAAGCTCGCGAACTTCCATACGCTTTTATACAGCCGACAAAACGCAAATACCACCGGCGCCAGAACGGCGGCGATGGGGATCATGAAATAAAAATGATTCAGAAAATCGGGGCGTATATCATGGAACCTGCAGTCGAACCGCAGCCACAGCGCGAGAAAATACGCAAGGTTGACCGCTGCGGCGTCGTAGACCGCAAGCAGGATCGCGCTGCGGTACCATTTTTCCCAGTGAAACAGTTTTTTCTTCGGTGTTTTTTGCTCGCTTTTATTCTCCGGCGCGTTTCCCCGCGCAGGACCGACAGGTTCTTTTGCCAAAAAAACCTCCCCTTTCATTCAGAGCGGATCCCGTTCCCTTCTGATCAGCGGCGAAGCAGATGCCCGTCCAGCACGGCGTCCGACGCCGCGATCGCGTCTTCGTCCGCCTTTTTCCGCAGAAGATCCCAGTTGGGTCTGCGTTTCTCCATATTATGCGCGTCGCTGCCGAAAACAAGCGGATATCCCTCGTCCATCAGGCGTTTGACAAGCTTGCGTTCTTTTCTGTTTTCGAACGCCTCGTTGTTGATCTGAAGGATCGCGTTGATGTTGACAAGATTCTCCGTCTGCTCCTTGGAATAAAAATCCAGATACCGGTGCACATGGGCGATCACGATCTCAAAGCCGTATTTTGCCGCGACGTTGTCGAGCTCCTCCTCCATCCACTCCTCAAACCCGCGATAGGGGAATTCGAGCAGGATGAGATCCGTCCCTTCGATCGCGAGACGGTCGAGCCCCGGCGTTTCGGAAACGCCGTGCTCGATGGCGATCTCCGCCCCGAGTCGGATGTCGGAGATCTTCGGGCCCTGCGACATCAGCGCGCCGAAGGCGGCGGAACGTTTTTCAAGGAACTGCCCGACGGATTCCTCACGGTGGCAGTAGAAGTGGGGCGTGGCGATGATCCGCCGCACCCCCTGCTCGTACATGGCCTCTACCATTTTGAGCGAAGTCTCTACGTTCTGGGCTCCGTCGTCAATGCCGGGCAGGATATGGCAGTGATATTCGGTGAGCATCAGTCGTCATCCTTATCGTTCTGGGCATTCAGGCGCTGCTGACCGTAGCCGTAGCCGTAGCCGCTCTTGTAACCGTACTTGTAGTAGCCGTATTTATCCTTGGAATAATAGACGCCGCGGTGCTCGTATTTCACGTCGTTCAGAATAAACCCGATTGCGTTCACATCCGAGAGCTCCACCTTCTTCATGACCTCTTCCACGTCGTCGTAGGTGGTGGAAGCATAGCGCAGCACGAAAAGGATGCCGCCGATCACATCGCGCAGCACGATGCCGTCCGATACCACGTTCACGGGCGGGGTATCGATGATGATGTAATCATACTGAGCGGAAAGCTTTTCGATCAGAGCAGCGAACTGTTCGCTGGCGAGAAGCTCGCTGGGGTTGGGCGGGCAGGTGCCTGCCGTAAGAACGTCGAGATTGGGCTGCACGTTGCGCTTGACGGCGTCCTCCACCGTGCTCATTCTGCCGATCAGGGTGGAAAGGCCGTCCACGTTCGACACGCGGAAGGTCTTGTGCTGTACCGGCTTACGCATATCCGCGTCGATGAGCAGAACGTGGTTATCCGCCTGCGCGAAGGCGATGGCGATGTTCGCGGCGGTGGTGGATTTGCCCTCGCCGGGGTTGGCGCTCGAAACGGCGAAAACCTTCCGTTTCTGCGTGGAAAGGCTGAACGTGATGTTCGTACGGATGGATTTGTAGCTCTCCGTCACGTTGAAGGGGATATTTTTATCCGTAAGCAGGTTCTTGCTGCGGCTGGCGTCGCTCTTCTTCTTGCCCTTTTTCTTTTTCTTGTCGCCCACGCCGTTTCCGATGCTCTGGATCTCGCCGAGCAGCGGCAGATTGAACTTTTCGGTCAGATCCTGCGTTCCCTTGATCGTATTATCGAAGAAGTCGATGATGAGCACCTCGAGGATGATCACAACAAAGCCCAGCGCCGCGCCGATCACGGTATACCGGGGCACGTTCGGGGATACGGGCGTCTCGTTCACCTTGGCGTTCGCGATGTAGTTGATGGAACCGATGCCGACGGCGCGGTCCAGATACTTCTGCGCGACGCGGGAGAGGTAGTTGCACACGGCGGCGGAGACCTCCGCGTTTTTCGTGGTGGCGGTCACGGTAAGGGCCGTCGTATCGTTCACCGCGCTGATGCGGATGTGCGAACGCAGGCTCGCCGGCGAAACGGCGCCGTCCCTGAACGTAAAGCAGTCGTGAAGCGCCTCCGGCTTGAACGTTTTCGCAAGCTGCGCGGCGACGTCCGTCATCACGGCGTCGTCCTTGAGCACCTCGATATAGGTATTCAGCAGCTGCTTGGAATTCGAGATACCGTTGCGGATATCCGCCTCCGAAGAAATGTTGGCGGTATAGCTCTGCACATACATGGAGATCTTACTCGAATACTGACGCGGCATCAAAAAATTCGCGATGCCGTACGCGCCGGCGGCAAATACCAGCGTTACGATGATGATCGAAGGCAGCTTGCCGAGAAATAAGTTGACAAGATCTCTCAGAGTATATTCGCTTTTCATGCTTTTTCAGTTCCTCTCTTGATATTACGGCGAAAGACAGAGCCTCGCTGTGTACGTCTGAAAAAAAATACAATCAATTTATTATAACGGGCTCTCCCGAAAAAATCAAGCAAAATCGTTTTTTTCAACACTATCCATAGGAAAACGGATAAAATCAGGTGAAAAATATGTCTTTTAACAAATTTTGTTTCAGCCCGCTATGCCGCGGAAGAACGCCGCGGTCTCGTCGAGCGCTTTGCGTCCCATCGGGCTCTCGGGCTCGAGCACGGCGAAAACGTGCGGCAGGAGCTTTCCGCCCGGCGAGCCGAAGTTCAGCAGACGGGAGGGAACGCCCTTTTTCATCAGATCCGCGTGAAGGCGCAGCGTCTGCCCGCGGGCGAGCACGTCGCCGTCGCTGGTGATGAGCAGCATCGGCGGCAGCGAGGGCACGGCGCCGAGCAGCTCGTCAAAATCCATATACGGCTCGGGGCTGACGCGGAACGGGGGCTTGCCCCACATCACGCGGCAGTAGGAGCCGACAAGATCCGGCGCGTTCATATAAGCGACGGGAGAGGTGAGCGTGACGCAGGAAAAATGCAGACCGTGGTCCGCGGCGCCGAAGTGTTCGCGCAGCGCAGCGCTCTCGGAAAGCGCCGCGGCGAACGCGGCGAGCATACCGCCGGCGGAATCGCCGGTGAGCATGATCTTTCCGGGGTCGCAGGGCAGATCCTTCATTTTTTCGCCGATCGCCTTCAGAGCAAGGCTCACGTCCCTGATCTGATCCGTCACGTTCACCGTCGGCACGAGCCGGTAGCTCATGCTGAACACAAGAAAACCGCGGGCGGCGAGATACTGATTGTAGAATTTGTTCAGATCCTTATCCGCGTACATCCAGCCCCCGCCGTGGATGTCGATGATAACGGGCAGAGCCCCGTCGTTTTCGGCGGGATAGTACGCGTCAAACAGATGATAATGATCTCCGTCGTCGGCATACGGGATATTATCCACCTCCGTGATGCCGGCGGGCAAGACCTGACGCGCGTGCGTTTTCGCGTCGCTCACCGCGGTGCGCTGCCAGATCTTATCAAAAGCGCGATACCAGAATTCAGACATGCATATCCTCCTCCGAGCTGAGAGATCGTGCATTCCGGCCGGAAACCCCCGCGCAGAAGGACGCTCCTCTCTGCATTTTTTCATAGTACATTATATATGGTTATCACAGGAATGTCAATATTGTAATATTTCCACACTTCCGGCGCCCCCGCGTACCCCGCGAAAAAAAAGACGGCGAAAAAGTTTGCGAAATCATAAAATTCTGTTGACAATCCGTCTTCGGAATCATATAATAACGTTTGAACAGTTGTTCAAACGTTATTGTTAAAAAACGAAAGGAATGATCCCGCCATGCGCATTTCCCCGCCGGACCCGCCCGTATGCGACGCGTGGTGCGTCCATACCGATGTTACAAGCAAAGCGCTCGCCGGAATGCCGGATGAGGATACGCTGATCGATCTCGCGGAGCTTTACAAGATCTTCGGGGATTCCACCCGCGCAAAGATCCTGTTTTTGCTCTATGAAGCGCCGATGTGCGTATGCGACATCGCAGAAAGCCTTTCCATGACGCCCTCCGCGATCTCGCATCAGCTGCGCATCTTAAAGAACGCGAAGCTCGTCGCCTACCGCCGCGAAGGCAAAACCGTGATCTACGCGCTGCAGGACGACCACGTGGGGCAGATCCTGCGTCTCGGTCTGGAGCACGTCCGCGAATAAGGAGGAAAAGTACCATGAAAAAAGCGTTTCGACTTGAGGACCTTGACTGCGCGAACTGCGCCGCCAAAATGGAGGCCGCCATCGCGAAGCTGCCCGGCGTACACAAAGTAACGGTCAGCTTCATGGCGCAGAAAATGATACTGGAGGCGGAGGACGACCGCTTTGACGAGATCCTTACCGCAGCCGAAAAAGAGATCCGCCGCGTGGAACCGGACTGCCGCCTGCTCCGCAAATAAAAAGCCATGAAAAAAAAGCATAAAAGGCTGCTCATCCGCATTCTTGCGGCGGCGGCGCTGTTCGGCGCGGTCTACGCCGCGGATCGGCTGCTCTCTCTGCCGGCGTATCTGCGCGTCGCGTGCTACCTTGTTCCCTACTGTGTCGCGGGGTACGACGTGCTCTGGCGCTGCCTGCGCAACATTCTGCACGGGCAGATCTTTGACGAGTGCTTTCTGATGACGGTGGCGACCGTCGGGGCGCTCATCATCGGCGAATACCCCGAAAGCGTATTCGTGATGGTCTTTTACCAGACCGGCGAGCTGTTTCAGGGGCTCGCGGTGGAAAAGAGCCGCCGGTCCATCTCCGGGCTGATGGCGCTGTGCCCCGACACGGCGATCCGCCTGCAGGCGGACGGAACGGAGGAGGAGATCCTGCCGGAGGAAGCCGAGCCCGGCGATCTGATCCTGCTGCGCCCCGGCGATAAGGTCCCCGTAGACGGCGTGGTGGAGGACGGCCGCGGCGCCGTGGATACCGCCGCCCTTACGGGCGAGAGCGCGCCGCGGGATATCTCCCCCGGCGACGCCTTGATCAGCGGCAGCGTAAACCTGACGGGCGTTATCAAAATGCGCGCGACCGCGGGCTTTGAGGGCTCCGCCGTCGCGAAGATCCTCTCACTCGTAGAGGACGCGCAGAACCGCAAGGCGAAGAGCGAGGCGTTCATCACGCGCTTTGCCCGCGTTTACACGCCCTGCGTCATGGGAGCCGCGGCGCTGCTGGCGCTCATCCCCTCCCTGATCACCAAAAACCCCGCTGACTGGTGCTACCGCGCGCTGATCTTTCTGGTTGTATCGTGCCCCTGCGCGCTCGTCATCAGCGTGCCGCTCGCATTCTTCGGCGGCATCGGCGGCGCTTCCGCACAGGGCATTCTGATAAAGGGCGGCAACTACCTTGAAGCGCTCAGCACAGTCAGCGCCGCGGTGTTCGACAAGACCGGCACGCTGACGAACGGCAGCTTTTCCGTATCGCGCGTTCTGCCCGCGCCGGGCGTCGCAGAAGACGAACTGCTCAGAACGGCGGCCGCCGCCGAGCAGCTCTCGACCCACCCGATCGCGAAAGCTCTCGCCGCCGCCGCGAACGGCGCGCTGCCCGCGGCCGAAAACGTACAGGAAAAAGCCGGCGCGGGCGTAGAGGCTACGGTCGAGGGAAAACGCGTGCTGGCGGGGAACGCCCGTCTGCTGCGGGAAAACGGCGTGCCCTTCACGCCCGAGGAGGCGGAGGCGACCGTCGTCTACGTCGCCGCGGATCAGGCTTATCTCGGCGCGGTCATTCTGAGAGACCTGCCGAAGGCGAACGCCGGCCAGTCGCTCGCCGCGCTGAAAAGGCTCGGCGTTAAAAAGCTCGTCATGCTCACGGGCGACCGTGAGAACGCGGCAAAGCCCGTCGCCGGGGAGCTCGGGATCGACGAATACCGGGCGGGGCTGCTGCCGCAGGAGAAAGCCGCCGAGATGAAAAAGCTATCGGAGGCGCGCGGCAAAAACGAAACGCTCTGCTTTGTCGGCGACGGCGTGAACGACGCGCCGGTACTCACTCTTGCGGACGTGGGCGTCGCGATGGGGGCGCTGGGTTCCGACGCCGCGATCGAAGCGGCGGACGTCGTGCTGGTGGACGACGATTTGAGCCGCCTGCCCCTCGCGATCGCGATCGCAAAAAAAACGCGCCGCATCGTGCGGGAAAACGTGATCTTCGCCCTCGGCGTAAAATTCGCCGTACTTATCCTGGCCGCATTCGGCCTTACCAACATGTGGCTCGGCGTGATGGCGGACGTCGGCGTCGCGATCCTCGCGATCCTGAATTCCATGCGGATGCTCCGGCGGCGCAAAGAAAAGACAGGGTCCCGGTAAAGCGAAAAACAGCAGAACGGGAGGCGTGATCGCCTCTCACAGCAAAGCCCGGGCGGCAGATCTTTCGGTCTGCCGCCCGGGCGGTCTTATCGGGGCCGTTAAAATCCGAGAAGCTTTTTACGAAGGTATTCTCCCGACGCCTGGCTGCCCTTTTGATTCAGGTGCGTGCCGTCGTAGGAGTATTCGGAAAACGTCTCGGTCGTAAAACCGGCTTCGTTGTACCGGTCGATCAGAATGCAGCCGTTGAGCGCCGCGACCGCCGCGAGTCTGCGGTTCTGCGCCTGGGTCCTCTGCGCTTTCACTTTATCCGCTTCCGTTGTTCCTGTAATATGAAGGCTCTTGTTGGAGATATAGATCACAGCGTTCTTTGACTGCGAACGGATGTAGGCAATGATCGCGTTCAGCGCGCCGAAGTCGTCGCTTATATCATTGCTGTCCGCCGGGCCGATATTGGAATAATACCCGGCGGCGGATACGGCAGAGGCGGTCCTTCCGGCGGCGTCAGGCGAAAGACAAACGTAAGCGCAGTTTGCGGGGATATCGACGACCGCGGCCGTTCCCGCCTTGAGCGACATCCGCGGGGAAGCGGGCGTCAGGCAGGAGATCGCCTCGCCCGGCGACAGCTCGTCTGAAGTCAGGAACAAGAGCTGCATATCCGCCTGCGGCGTGATCTCAAGACAGCTGAGCGGCTCCGCGACGGATTCGCTGTGCACCGGGATCAGCGCGGAGTTCGAGCCGTCGCTCACGCTCCACACAGGCCGGTCTTTATCCCCCGTAACGCGGCCCATGACCGTTGAGAGCCTGATCGTCCTCTTTTTCCACGTAAGGCCGTTGCCGTTTGCCGAAATGTAAAACTCATCATACCCGCTCAGATCCAGCTTTCCGCCTACCACGTAATCGTAGATACCGTTCTCACCGTTGCTGAAATACCCTTTTCCGCTGTAGCCGTAG
>CADBOC010000025.1 GCA_902796175.1 Oscillospiraceae bacterium
GCGATCTGCCACGGCTGCACCGGCAAGGGCAACGACCAGGTCCGCTTTGAGCTGGCCATCAAGGCCGTGGCGCCCGACATGCCTGTGATCGCTCCCTGGCGCGAGTGGGATATCAAGAGCCGCAGCGAGGAGATCGATTACGCCGAGGCGCATCATGTGCCGCTGAAGATCAACCGCGAGACCAACTATTCCAAAGATAAAAACATCTGGCACCTGTCTCACGAGGGCCTCGATCTTGAGGACCCCGCCAACGAGCCGCAGTACAACAAACCCGGCTTTCTTGAGATGGGCGTCTCGCCCGAGAACGCGCCCGACAAGCCCACCTACGTCACCGTGCATTTTGAGCAGGGCGTGCCCACCGCCATCGACGGCGAAGCCCTCGACGCGGTCGCCCTTGTATCAAAGCTCAACGCCCTCGGCGGCGCGAACGGCGTAGGCCTGCTCGATATCGTAGAGAACCGTCTGGTCGGCATGAAGTGCCGCGGTGTGTACGAGACCCCCGGCGGCGCCATCCTTTATAAGGCGCATGAGGTGCTGGAATCCATCACCCTCGACAAAGAGACCGCGCATTACAAGGCCCTCGTCGCCCAGAAATTAGCCGAGCTCGTCTACAACGCCCAGTGGTTCTCGCCCCTGACCCAGGCGATTTTGGCCTTCGTGCGCGAAACGCAGAAGACCGTGACCGGCGACGTGACCTTAAAGCTCTATAAGGGCAACATGATCAACGCCGGCGTCACCTCGCCCTATTCGCTCTACGATCCCGAGATCGCGACCTTTGACGAGGACGAGGTCTACAACCAGAACGACGCCACGGGCTTTATCAACCTCTACGGGCTTCCTACCCGCGTTTACGCCAAAATGAAGGCGAAAAACGGGCTGAACTGACCCGGAACGGAGAATAAAATGGAAAAAATGTGGGCGGGCCGTTTTCAGAAGGCCCTTGACGCCGCGGCGGATGACTTCAACGCTTCCATCCGCGTGGATCAGAGAATGTATCGGCAGGATATCGCGGGCTCTTTGGCCCACGCCGCCATGCTGGTCTCCACCCATATCCTTACCGAAGAAGAAGGCTTGCAGATCCAAACCGGTCTGCAAGCCATTTTGGAAGAGCTGGATAACGGCTCCCTGCAGGTGGACGCGGGCGCGGAGGATATCCATATGTTCGTCGAGGCGGAGCTGACCCGCCGCCTTGGGGACGTGGGCAAAAAGCTGCACACCGGCAGGTCGCGCAACGACCAGGTGGCGGTGGACGTGCGCATGTATCTGCGCGATGAGGCCATTGAAGTCAAACGGCTGCTTCTGGGGCTCATCGGGGCGGTGCTCGGCAAGGCGCGGGAATACAAAAACGCCGTTATGCCGGGGTATACGCACCTGCAGCGGGCGCAGCCCGTCACCTTCGGACATCATCTTTCGGCCTACTGCATGATGTTCATGCGCGATTTTGACCGCCTTTCCGACGCGGTGCGGCGCATGAACGTCTGTCCTCTGGGCTCGGCCGCGCTGGCGGGCACCACCTACCCCATAGACCGCGCCGAAACGGCGGCGGCGCTCGGCTTTGATACCTACTGCCTCAACTCCCTCGACGGCGTTTCGGACCGCGATTTCTGCGTGGAGCTCGCCGCCGCCCTGTCGCTGCTCATGACGCACCTCTCCCGTTTTTCAGAGGAGATCATCCTCTGGTCGAGCTGGGAGTTCAAGTTCATAGAGCTCGACGACGCCTATACCACCGGCTCTTCCATTATGCCGCAGAAGAAGAACCCCGACATGGCGGAGCTGGTGCGCGGCAAAACGGGCCGCGTTTACGGGGATCTCATCACCCTGCTCACGATGCTCAAGGGCCTGCCCCTCGCCTACAACAAGGATATGCAGGAGGATAAGGAGGCGATCTTCGACGCCTTCGATACCGTAAAAGCGTGCGTCGGCGTGTTCACCCCGATGGTCTCGACCCTCACCGCCCTGCCGGAGCGCATGCGCGCCGCAGCCGGGCGCGGCTTTATCAACGCGACGGATCTCGCCGATTATCTCGTCGGCAGGGGCCTGCCCTTCCGCAGCGCCTATAAGATCGTGGGGCAGATCGTGCACGCGTGCATCGCCGCGGGCGAGACGCTCGAAACGCTGCCCCTCGCGCAGTACAAGACCTTTTCGCCCCTCTTTGACGAAACGCTCTACGCCGCCATCGACCTCGACGCCTGCGTCGAAAAGCGCAACTCCGCCGGCGGCACGGGCAAAGAGAGCGTGGCGGCCGAGCTCGCCGCGATCGAGGCCTTTCTGAAGGACAACGAAACAGCATGAAAAAAACGGTATTTATAGACGGCAGCGCCGGCACGACCGGCCTTCGCATCCGCGAGCGGATCGCTTCGCGGCAGGATCTGGAGCTCATCACGCTGCCAGAGGAAAAAAGAAAGGATCCCGCCGCGCGGGCGGCGGCGATCAACGGGGCGGATTTCGCCTTTCTCTGCCTGCCGGACGACGCGGCCAGAGAGGCGGTCTCTTTTGTAAAGAACCCCGATACCGTGGTGGCGGATACCTCCACGGCGCACAGAACGGCCCCCGGCTGGGCTTACGGCTTTCCGGAGCTCGGCGAAGGCTTTCCGGAAGCGCTGAAAACGTCGAAGCGCATCGCGGTGCCGGGCTGCCACGCGGGCGGCTTTATCGCCCTTGTAAGACCGCTGATCGAAGCGGGCGTGATCGACCCTTCGGCGGCGCTCTCGTGCTTTTCGCTCACGGGCTATTCCGGCGGGGGCAAAAAGATGATCGCCGCATACGAAAGCCCCGAACGGGATCCCTTGCTGAAGTCCCCGCGCGTCTACGGCCTTTCGCAGACCCACAAGCACCTGCCCGAAATGCGACGTTATTCGCTGCTCGACGCGCCGCCGGTCTTTCTGCCGACGGTCGGCGATTTTTACGCCGGTATGGAGATGACGGTGCCGCTGCACCGCTCCATGCTCCGCCCAGGCAAGGGGATGGAGGACGTGAAGGCGGCCTACAGGGCGCTCTATCGCGGGGAGATCGTTTTTTATCTTGAAAACGCGGACGAGGCCGGTTTTACGGCGGCCTCGAAATACGCGGGCGCGGACGTGATGGAGATCTCCGTCTACGGGAACGAAGACAGGTTTTTCCTTTCGGCCCGCTACGACAATCTCGGCAAGGGCGCTTCCGGCGCGGCGGTGGAATGCATGAACGTCGCGCTGGGGCTGGAGCCGACGAACGGACTTGTTCTGAAACAGGGAGGTACAATCTGATGAAAGAGATCCCGGGCGGCGTATGCGCCGCAAAGGGCTTTACCGCGAACGGCGTGCACTGCGGCGTCCGCAAGAATAAAACAAAGCGCGACCTGTCGCTCATCCTCTCCGAGGTACCGGCAGCGGCCGCCGCCGTGTATACGACGAATCTTGTAAAGGGCGCGCCGATCTACGTCAATCAGGCGCACCTGAAAAACGGCCGGGCGCAGGCGATCATCTGCAATTCCGGCAACGCCAACACCTGCAACGCCGACGGTGTGGAAAAGGCCGAGGCCATGTGCCGGCTGCTCGCCGAGGCGACGGGCGTTCCGGAGGAGGACGTGCTGGTCGCCTCCACCGGCGTGATCGGCCTGCCCTTCGATCTCGCCCCCATTGAAGCGGGCATTCCCGCGCTTGTCGCGGGCCTGGGCGATCATTCCCGCGAGGCGGCCGAGGGCATCATGACCACCGATACCGTGCCCAAGGAGATCGCCGTGGAATTTGAGGTCGGCGGCAAAACCTGCCGCATCGGCGGCATCGCGAAGGGCTCGGGCATGATCCACCCCAACATGGCGACGATGCTCGTGTTCATCACGACCGACTGCGCCGTTTCGCCGGCCATGCTGCACAAGGCGCTCTCCACGGATATTCAGAGCACCTTCAACATGGTGAGCGTGGACGGCGACACCTCCACCAACGACATGGTGACGGTGCTGGCGAACGGCATGGCGGGCAACGCCGAGATCACCGAGAAAAACGATGACTATTACGCCTTTTTGGAGGTGCTCACTGCGGCGTTCAAGGCGGTCGCCAAGCAGCTTGCCGCCGACGGCGAGGGCGCGACCAAGCTCCTGATCTGCAAGGTAGACGGCGCTGCC
>CADBOC010000026.1 GCA_902796175.1 Oscillospiraceae bacterium
AACGGGAAGTGGTCAAAGCTACGCCCGGCCATGTGGACGCGGATCAGGATGATCTCTGCGACGTCTGCGGAAAGTACTATAAGGCAAGGATCTCTTTCCTTGAGTGGATCATGCGCTTCTTTATCCGGATCCGCAACTGGTTCCGCAACCTGTTCAAAGGCTGATATCCACGTAAAACAGCAGAGGCAAGCGAAAGCTTGCCTCTGCATCCATTTAACGGAACCGGTTTATTTTTTGTCGAACGAAGGATTGAACGCGTAAAAGTTTTTGCTGTTCAGTCTGTCTGTAGCAAGACGAAGCGCTTCCCCGAATCTCTGATAGTGAACGATCTCTCTTTCACGCAGGAATCTGATGGGATCCGCAACGTCCGGGTCATCTACGAGCCGCAGAATGTTATCGTAGGTCGTGCGGGCTTTCTGTTCCGCCGCAAGGTCTTCGTGCAGATCGGTCAGCACATCGCCTTTGCTCTGGATGTAAGCCGCGGTAAACGGCACGCCTGCCGCTGAGGCGGGATATACGCCAGTGGTATGATCCACAAAATAAGAGTCAAATCCCGCTTTTTTGATCGCTTCCACAGAAAGATCCCGCGTCAGCTGATACATGATCGCGCCGATCATTTCAAGGTGTCCCAGTTCTTCGGTCCCGATATCCGTCAGAAGACCTTTGAGCTCCGGATAGGGCATGGAGAACCGCTGAGAAAGGTAGCGAAGCGAAGCGCCTAATTCGCCGTCAGGACCGCCGTACTGGCTTGCGATTGTCATCGCGAGCTTTGCGTTCGGACGTTTGATCTTTACAGGATACTGCAGTTTTTTTTCATAGACAAACATCAGTCGTCATCTCCGTTTCTGTCCCAGGGCCAGGGATCCTGAAGCCAGCATACGCCTTCTCCTGCTGCCGGCGTCAAGGGACCGTATGCTGATTCATATTCCCGATAAAGCTGGTCGACCTTCTTCTCGTATTTTGCGTGAAGAGCAGCAGCTTCCATATCAGAGGGATGTGTGTCAAGGTACATATGCAGCTCCCAGAGCGCAAACTGCGCCGCGGAAAGACTGCGGAGCAGACGTTCTTTTCTGTTCATCTGACAGCCCCCCGTTCAAACGGCTTGTTAAGCGTTCTGAACAGAGTTCCGTACTTAAGCGCGTCGTCGTCATCATAGGTTCTTTTGTCTGTTTGAAACGGCACATATGCCATTGTCACAGCGGCGTTTTGCGGAAGAGGCGACAGCGCTTCAAAAGGCGAAGGTGAGCTGCTCGAAGCGACTGTGATCGTTTCTGCCATCGTAACACTTCTTTCACTTTTTGTTTTGAGAGAATGTCTCTCAGGCTTACTTTATGCGAAAGACAATAAAAGGTGCATATATGCGTCACACCTTGATTTTTGTAACAAAGAATGATACAATAATCAGAAAAAGGAGAAACGGTACTTTCTGTGCCGTGCTGAAAGCATGACGATCAGGCGTTATGAACCACGAGATTTTGAAGACGTTCGCTATGTATGTCTGAACAGCGAAGGCCCGAACGAAGATCCCCCCGAAACGCGGCATTTTATTCTGACCACATACTGCGATTATTACCTTGAGCAGGAACCGTATAATTGCTTTGTTCTGGCGGATGATCGGGATCGCGCCGTAGGATATATTATTTGCGCAGCCGAATACGATCGGTTCCGGCGGGTGTTTTTGGAGCAATATCTGCCCCGCATCCCGGAGTCTGATCCGCGTCATCGGGAGTATGCGCTTTCGTCTGCCGATTTGCAGCAAAAGTATAAAACAGAATACCCGGCGCATCTGCATATCGATATCCTGCCTTCGTTTCAGCGTCAGGGATGGGGTTCCCGTTTGGCAGATCGCCTTCGTCAGCATCTGGCTGAGACTGGCGTGCCGGGTGTTATGCTTACGGTAGGCTCTTCCAATACGGTGGGCAGAAGCTTCTATGAGAAATACGGATTCGTATTTCTGGAAGAAAACGGGGGCGACGCCGCCTATGGGATCTGCTGCCGAAGGGATGGGTAAACCATGCTGTATTTTTTAGGCGTTGATGGGGGAGGCACCCGCTCGACTGCCGCGGTCTGCGATGAAAGCGGCAAAACAGTCGCCAGATATGAAGGCGGCGCGTTGAATTATACCGTGATCGGTCTTGATATAGCAAGGGATAATCTGCGAGCGCTGCTCCTTCCCGCGCTGTCGGATCCTGCTTTTACCGTATCCGCCGCGGCGCTGTGTCTTGCGGCCCTCAACGACAGGGCGACCCATGAAGAGACGCGGAGGATCTGCGGCGGCATTCTGCCGGATATCCCTGTTCTGATGCACAGCGACGTATACGCCGCTCTGTGCGCGGTAAGCGTCGGGGGAGCCGCCGCCGCCGCGATCTGCGGAACGGGTTCCATGGCTGCGGGCAGAGAAGAGGACGGAACAAGTCTCTATGCCGGCGGATGGGGACCGCTCATCGGCGATGAAGGCTCCGGCTATCGCATCTCGCTCGATGCCGTTCGAGCCGCGGTCCGCGGTGAAGAAGGCAGCGGTGCGCCGACGATGCTGACGCAGGCTTTGCTCGGGCATTTTGAATTGAAGACGGTCTCAGACTGTATTCCCCTGTTTTATTCTCCTTCTTTTGACCACAGCTCTCTGGCGTCTTTTTGTCCTGCTGTTTTTCACTGCGCCGATTCGGGTGACGACGTCGCTCGGGCGATCATAGAAGACGCGCTTTCATCGTTTGCCGATACGGTCGGCGTTGTGCTGAAACGGCTGCCGAAGGGAACGCCCCTCGGGCTTTGGGGCGGTTTGTTTCAGAACCGTGAGGATTACAGACGCCGGTTTGCCCGGCTGATATCGGCGCGCTTCCCTTTCACGAACACAGATCTGCTCTCAGTCCCGCCCTGCGTCGGCGCGGCGCGAGCCGCCTACGCTTATTATAAGGAATCGGGGAGGAATGGAAGTGTTCAACGGTAGCTTTTCAGAAGACGCTTTATCAGAGCTTTTTCCCATATTGTCTGAAAGCGGCGGTATCCGCATACAGGTTGAATATCACTGCGGCGACCGCCGTATGCGTTATATAGAAGAAACGCACAGGTATACGGAAGAAAAATCTGTTTATCGTGTCGAAGCGTGTTCGGGCGTGTTGATTGTAAATCTTTGTTCCTCCGGAGCGCGCGGCGCCTTTTACGCTTTGAATGAGATACAAAGGCGATTCGAAACAGGTTCGTTGAAGCCGGGAGAATATCCTGTTTTTCCTTATATCGTACGGCGTGGCCTGATCGAGGGGTTTTACGGTACGCCATGGGAACAGCAGGAACGTCTCTCTGTTCTGGAAGCGGCCGCCCGAAACGGTATGAACGCTTATTATTACGCGCCGAAGGACGATCCGTTCCACAGAGCTTACTGGCGCAGGCTTTATCCGGATGCGGAACTGAAGAAGCTTGCGGATCTTGTGCGTTTTACGGCGCGTTATTATATGGAATTCACCTGGTGCGTCGCGCCGGGCCTGGATATTACGTACAGCTCTGAGGATGATCTGCGGGTCTTGGCCGATAAGATCCGCCAGGTCTATCATACAGGGGTTCACAGCTTTGGGCTGCTGCTCGACGATATTCCCGAAAGGCTGATAAAGAAAGCGGACATTGAGCGCTATAAAGAACCGGTAGACGCGCACGCCGATCTGATCTGCCGGTTGTCGAATGCGCTGCGTCAGCTTGACCCGTGTATCCGTCTGACCGTTTGCCCTATGCAGTACCACGGGGAATCGGATTCCTATTATATCTCGAAGCTCGGGCACACGATCCCCATTGAAACCGACCTTTTCTGGACCGGCCGGGAAGTCTGTTCCCGCGAGCTGTCTCTGCGGGAAGCCTTTCTTTTCTGGGAACATACTACGCACAAACCTCTCTATTGGGATAATTACCCGGTGAACGACGAAGCGATGCATTTCGAGATGCATCTCGGGCCGCTTATTAACAGGGATCCCGCGCTTTGGCGCTGCTGCGCCGGCGTCGTCGCAAACGTTATGCCTTCCGCGCCGTGCAGCGTGATCCCGCTGATCACCGCTGCGCACTGCCTGTGGTACGGTCCCGCCTACGATCCCGAAGAATCATATGCCGAGGCGATCCGCCAGACGGTAGGGGACGGGAACGCTGCGGATTTTGCCCTGTTTGCCGATCATCTGAGAGTATCGCCTTTGTACGATGAGAATTCCCCGCTGCTGCGAAAAACCTTCGCCGAGGTGGGGCTTGCAGTTTCCGAGGGAAAAAACGAGCTTGCGCGCTCGATCGCGGAGGAATACCTTTTCCGCTTAGACAGATGCCTGTCCCTTTTGCGGCAGGACGCCCCATTGTTTGTCTCGCTTCGTCCCTGGTCAAAAAAACTGGAGACAGCGGCCGGGATCCTGAGAAACGTGTTCCGCTATTTGCTGACAAAAGACCCTTGCGCTGCGGACGCGGTTCGCGCCGCGTTGCCCGCATATAACGCAATACCCGAGCGACTGATCGGCGATACGGATTTTTTGGAAGTATTATGGGACCGGTATTTTGTGTAAGCGTCGAAAAAGCTTTTGTGTATCAGCCGGATAGGAGACAGACATGAAGGAATCGTATTATATCATCCATGACCCTGACGCGGACCTGTCATTACTGCCGTCCGCCTTTGCGCAAGGCAGAAGACTGATAACAGAAAAAGGGGATCTCAGTCGGATCCGGGAGCCGCTTTCCGGTCGTAATTGCGTTCTCGTAATGCCCAATGCCGCCGTCACCAAGGCTGTTCTTCAACTGCGTATGCTCGATCTGAAAGCGGTGTTTGTAATGCCGACCGACATCGGATACCGCGTAACCCAGCCGATCCGGATCGACCCGGATAAACCGCGCCTTGATTATATGGAGACGGAGCTGAGCCATATCTGCAATCTGAATTGCAGGGGCTGCTGCGACTTCTGCAATCTGCAGAACGGCGGCAGCTTTTACGATTATGACAGCTATTGCTCGGATCTGCGGCAGATGAAAAAACTGTTCTGGGGAATTGAAAAGATCCGTCTGATGGGAGGCGAACCGTTTCTTACCCCAAACCTGATCGAATATGTCAAATACACAAAAAGCCTGTTCCCGGATTCTGATATCAGGATCGTTACGAACGGATTGCTCATTCCCGATTACCCGGACGCCTCTCTGCGGGAACTGTCCGCCATTGGCTGCAGGATCGAAATATCAGGTTATCCTCCGACCATAAAGGCAAAGAAGCAGATCGCCGATAAACTGAACCGGAACCGGGTCAGGTTTCTTTTCGGCGTCCCTATGCTCCTGTTCTGGAAAAACATTCTGTCGAAGGGCAGGCGGGATCCCGAATCCGCTTTCGCAAACTGCCCCTTTACCCACTGCCACATGATGGGGGACGGAAAGCTCTCTCCCTGTTCCTTTGCGTACTGTATCGGCCGATTCAACGAACATTTCGGTACGGATTATCCTGAGGATGATTATATCGATCTGTATGCCCCGGATCTTGACGCGTGGGAGGTCCGGCGGCGTGTTTCCGAACCCCACGGTATGTGCGCCTGCTGCTCGCCGGTCTTTGTCCCGATCCCCTGGAAGGGACATTGTTCGCCGGAGAGTGCAAAGCCGGAGGATTGGCTCATAAGGCCGAACCGGTTTTTGCTGTCTGTTTTTCCTGCTGTACAGAGAACAGTAAAACCCCTGTTTATAGCGCTGCGCGCGATCAAACAAAGAATACAATGACGAGTCAGAGGAAAATGAAATATATTATGCGATCGCGCTTAAAAAAATAAAAAAAGGACTTGATTTTTTTAGAATATGTGTTATAATAACTTTGCTTTTGGAGAGTTGTCCGAGTTGGTCGAAGGAGCACGATTGGAAATCGTGTATACGTCATAAGCGTATCAAGGGTTCGAATCCCTTACT
>CADBOC010000027.1 GCA_902796175.1 Oscillospiraceae bacterium
AAAACAGCAAAAAGACGAAAGATAAAAGACGGAAGCGGAAATCGCTTTGCGTTCTGATCTGATTCAGGAGGCCGAGATATGGAAAACGAAGAGAAACGCGCCGATCTGCAGCAGCAGGCCGAAACCGCGGAGGTTCAGCGGGAAGACGCTGCCGCCGAAACAACGGAAGAAAAAAAAGAACCGTTCTCGCTTGCGGCGGTGATCTTTGACGCGGCGGCGGTGGTGATCAGCTCCATTATGATCATTACGGTGGTATTCACCTTCTGCTTTCGGCTCGTAGGCGTGAACGGCTCCTCTATGGACAACACGCTGAAAACGGACGACTGGCTGCTGGTAACGCCCTATTACGGCGAACCGAAGTACGGCGACATCGTGATCTCAACCAAAAAGACCGCGGCGCAGGGTTCACTCGTAAAGCGCGTGATCGCGGTGGCGGGCGACGAGGTCTACATCGACGAGTCGGATAACGTATTTGTGAACGGCGAGAAGATCAACGATTCCTACGCGCTCAAGGACGGCGTTCCCCGCGGCGACCGCAGCTACCCCATCACGGTGCCCGACGACTGCGTGATGCTGATGGGCGACAACCGCATCGTATCGTGGGATTCGCGGTATACGAACATCGGCTTTCCCGAAACGGAATACCTGCTCGGCAAGGCGCAGCTGCGCATCGGCCGCAACTGGAACATCTACGAAAACTTTCCGGGGTGAGCGCGATGCAGGATAACGTATCCGCGACGGTGCAGTGGTTCCCGGGGCACATGGCGAAAACGCGGCGGCAGATCAAAGAGAGCCTGCCGCTGGCGGACGCCGTGGTGGAGCTGCTCGACGCCCGCATCCCGAACGCGAGCACCAACCCGGAGCTCGGCGGGCTGATCGAAAGCAAGCCGCGCCTCCGCCTGCTGAACAAGGCGGATCTCGCCGACCCCGAGGCGACGCGGGCGTGGCTTTCCTATTATAAAAAAAGAGGCGACGCCGCCATCGCGGCGGACTGCCGCTCCGGCAAAGGTCTGGGGCAGTTCCGCCCCGCGGTAAACGCGCTGCTCGCGGATAAGATCCGTTCCAACGCCGAAAAGGGCATGGCCGGCAAGGCGCTGCGCCTGATGGTGGTGGGCGTGCCGAACACGGGAAAATCGAGCCTGATCAACCGTCTTTCGGGCAAAAGCGCCGCCAAAACGGAGGACCGCGCCGGGGTAACGCGCCGCAACAAATGGTATGTGATCGGCGGGGGGCTGGAGCTGCTCGACACCCCGGGCGTACTCTGGCCGAAGTTCGAGGACCCGGAGGTGGGCGTAAAGCTGGCGTTTACCGGCGGGGTCAAGGATCAGATCCTCGATACCGAGACCCTCGCCATGCGTCTGCTGCAGACGCTTTCGGCCCTCTACCCCGACAGACTTCGGGAACGCTACCGTCTGCCCGATGATTTTGCGGAGAAGGAGCCCTATGAGATGCTGGAGACGGTCGCGCGCAAACGCGGTATGCTGGTAAGCGGCGGCGAAGCGGATACCGAACGCGCCGCCGTAATGCTCTTCGATGAGCTGAGGGCCGGCAAGCTCGGCGCGATCACCTTTGAGCTGCCCCCGCTGGAGGCGCAGACATGACCTACGAATACGAGAACGCCCTCGCCGCAAAGGGGCTTTCGCCCGTCTGCGGCATAGACGAGGCGGGGCGCGGTCCCCTTGCGGGGCCGGTGTTCGCCGCCGCCGTCATCCTGCCCCCGGGGCTTGAGGACCTGGGCCTCAACGACAGCAAAAAGCTCAGCGAAAAAAAACGCGACGCGCTCTTTGACCTGATCCGCGAAAAGGCGCTCGCCTTCTGTGTTGCGAGCGCGGACGAGGCGGAGATCGACGAGATGAATATACTGAACGCGACCTTTCTCGCGATGCGCCGCGCCGTAGAGGGGCTCGCCCTCTCCCCCGCCGGGGCGCTGGTGGACGGCAACCGCGCGCCGGGGCTTTCGATCCCGACCGAGACGATCGTAAAGGGCGACGCGAAGTGCATCTCTATTGCCGCCGCCTCCATTCTGGCGAAGGTGAGCCGGGACCACTATATGCTGGAGCTCGACCGGCTCTACCCCGCGTATCAGTTCGCGAAGCACAAGGGCTACCCCACCGCCCTGCACTATGAGATGATCAAGACCCACGGCGTTTCGCCCGTGCACCGGCGGTCGTTTCTCAAAACCCTTGACCGGCACTGACCGGCGGCGCGGCCGCGCGGGTGAAAAGGCAAAACAAAAAGAGTTGACTTCACTTATTCAGTATGATATTATAACAACACATACTTTTGATCGGAGGTTTTCGTATAAAAAAATGGGTTACCCTGCTGCTGGCGGCGGCGGGCATTGTTTTTTTTGCCGCGTTCGCGGGCGCGGCGGCGCTCGGCGACGTGGACGCAAACGGGCAGGCAGAGGCGGCGGACGCCAGGCTTGCGCTGCGCGCGGCGGTGGGCCTCGAAACGCTGGCCGGCGGCAGCTTTCGCGCGGCGGATATGGACCGCAGCGGCAAGATAGACGCGTCGGACGCGCGGGCGATCCTGCGCGTCGCGGTCGGGCTTGAGACGGCGGGCTTTCTGATACCGCCGACAGAGACGGTCTCGCTGCTGCCCGGCGGCACGGCGGTCGATCTCATACAGGCGCGCCCGCCGTTCCGGTTCAGCGCCGCAAGCGGGAGCGATGAGATCGGGCTCGAGAGAGGCTGCGCCGACGACGGCAGCGTGATCCTCTTTATTATCGGCTATGCCGAATGCCGGAACGTTCCGATCGTCTTTACGGTATTCGACGAAGACGAAGCGCCCGTCGAGGTCTTTACCGCGCGCGTTTCGGTCGCGGAAGACCCGGACGGTTATCTCAACATGGCTGGTATGCCGTTCATCCCGGACTTCGGCGCGGCGATCGGCCTTGCCCCCGCAGAGACCTACGGCGCAATGGACGGCGACGGCGCGGATTTCGAGCTCCGCTACAGCGTACGGTTTTCCCCGGACGACGCGGAAAACGTGTTTTACGCGTATCAGGACCTGCTCGAACAGCTCGGCTACGAATTCATGGAGTCCGCAGACGGCGGGTGGAGGCAGTCGTATTATTACTGGAACCCGGATCTGCGTATCCGCATCGCTTATCTGGAGGATTGGTCGGACCTCTACGGCGGCAGCGAGGTCGAAAACGTGTGGATCACCTGGCGGCCGATGACCGAATACGCGCCGGGCTGAAAGAAGCGGCCAGACGCCCAAAACCAAAAAAAACATCCCCTGACGTTCGACCGTACAGGGGATGCTTTTTTACCTTTTCCCGAGCGACAGCCCGCTATGGCGTTTACAGCCGCCGGCCCTTCTTTTCGGTTTTGGCGCCGTCCGCCGCCGGGGCGATCTGCCCGGTGACGGTCACAGGGACGATGGAGGCGGAGAGGTCGCGCAGGGATTCGGAAACGCCTTCGATGCGCTGCTGCGTCTGGCCTCTGGCGCCCATGTCGATGACGTAGGTATCAAGGGTACGGGTGCTCGATACCATGGCGATGATGCCGAGCATCAGATCCACGATCGCCTTCTCCTCACGGATCTTGATGACGTGCTCGGGCGCCATGCGGTCGCGCCATGCGGTGTAGATATCATCCGGGTAACTGCTGCCGTATTTATTCAGCAGCATAAACACATTGTCGTTCACCTTTTGTCTGAGCAGGGCGAAGGGCTCGACGTTCGATTCAGGGCATTCGATCTCAAAGGCTTCCGCCTGCGACCGGTTCACCGTAGGGTACGGCGCCTCGTCGCCGATGAAGAAAACGATCGGCTCGCTATCCGGCGCGAAGCGGGTGTTTTTATACAGATAATACGCCATCAGCTCATAGGATTCCTTGCGCTGACCGCCGCCGCCCGCCTCGAGCACCAGCTTTTCGAGCCACTTGTCGAGCTCGAGCCCCTTCGCGAAATCCGCGATCTGCAGCGGATAGTCGTCCGTATACGCGTCGCCCACGGCGCAGAAGGAGATATCAAAATCCGTCAGATACTTCTGCTGCTCGATCTGCCCGTAGAACATCGGCATTTTGTCGTAGACCACCCGCGCGAAATCGATGTTGGAGCCGGTGACGTCCAGCACCACGATGATCGGCGTTTTGGACGAGCTTGTGATGATTTTTCCGTTCGGGCGCATGCTGTCGTCGATCGTCGATCTGCTCAGTTTGGAAGTAGAGACCGAACTCGCCCCGTAGCTGCTGCCGGACCAGCCGGAGCTGGAGCCGGAGCTGTAAACGTCTCTGTCGTAACTTGAACCACCCATCTTGTTTTGCCTCCTTTATGCCAGCGTTATGAATTTTTTTGGTCCGTATACTTCAGCCCGAAGCTCGATCAGGTCGGTCCAGAGCCGCCACGCGTCGCCGGGGCGTGAAGCCGGATCGACGCGCAGCATTCTGCGCAGAAAGACCCTGAGCGCGGGCTCGACCCGCTTCGGGATGCTGCCTGTTTGAACGTCGCCGCCAAGGAGCGCCACGCCGAGCTTTCCGACGGAAAAGATATCCGCCGCCGGCAGCACCCGCGCGTCCGCGCCGACCTCGGGCGCCGTATAATCTTCGTTCACGATCTTGTATTTCGCCCCGGGCTTGTTCGCCTCCGGGATACAGAAGGAATGGCCCATCAGCGAGACCTGATGGTTTTCTTTGTTGATCAGAATGTTATCGGGCTTGATGTTGCCGTGCACGACGAGCGAGGAATGCAGATAGCCCACCGCGCTCAACAGCCGCTCCAGCATCCAGACCGCGTGGATCTCGGGCACCCCGTCCGGGTACTGCCGCATGAGCTCCGGCATCGTGATACCCTTTACCTCCCGGTAGAGGATCGCCGTCGCGCCGTTGACGCGCACGCGCTTTTCCGGAATCGGCAGAGACGCGTGCCGCAGGTTCGAGAGTACGGCGAACTCCGTATCCAGCAGCGGGTTGTCGGCGGGATCGGCCGCGAGCTTCAGATACACAAGCGAATCGCCCGAAACGCCCCGGTAGATATGGGCGACCTCCCCCTCGCAGAGATGCTCGTAAAACGCGCACTCCTCGCCGCCGACCGTAAGGGTGAACAGGGGTGAAGCGCGCCGGTAGAGACTGAGCGGATCGTACACGCCGTAGATCCCCTGCTTCAGCTCCCGTTCCGCCGTCATGTAAAAGGCGTCCAGCATCGAAAACGCCTCGTTCGCGAGGCGCGCGTCGGCGGGCCCCGCCACATCCGGGTGCGCGATCTTCGCGTATTCCCGGAACTTTTTTTTCAGCTCCTGCTCCGACGCGAGCGCGCCGAAAAAGGCGTACGCGTCGCGAGAATCCAGCAGCTTTTGATAGATCTCACGCAGTTCCAACCGTTTCTCCTCCGTCTGTTACCAAAAGATCCGCAGCATCTCTCTGCGGCAGAACAAAAGCCCGGCTCTCGGGCAGGATGCGCCTCTCCCACGCCGCGCGTACCGCCTCTTCCGGCACGCCGAAGGCGGCGGTATCGCGGCGGACGCGGCGGGCGAGACAGACCTCCGGCGGCTCATCCGCGAAAAAGGCGACGCAGTCGATCTCCCCTTTCAGCAGCGATACCGCGTGCAGCCCCTCAAAAACCGCGATACGCCCCGCGCGCACCAACCGTTTTTCCGTCCGCCGGGTATTGGAGGCTACGTCGTAGACGGGCGAGAGGACCGCGCCCGTCGAGAGCAGCGTTTTCGCGTCCCGCACGAATTCCGCCGTATGGAACGCGGCGGGGGATTCGAGCTGAAAGCCGCAGCCGCCCCGCGGGATATCGGGCAGGTCCTTATAATAATCGTCCTGCCGCATGAGGGCCGCGCCCTCTGCGGCGAAGGCCGCCGCGATTCGGTCGGCGAGCGTCGTTTTGCCCGAGCAGGTCATGCCCGCGATCGCGATCGCGACCCGCCCCGGCCCCTTGCGCCGCATGAGATCGGCGATATACGCCTCCGGCGTCATCGGATCCCTCCCTTTCAGGAAAGATATTCCGGCCGCAGCGCCAGCTTGTCTTCGGCGGTCGGCCCCACGGAGACCGCCGCGACCGGCAGCCCCGTCAGCGCTTCGAGCGTTCTCAGATAGGTCCATGCCGCCGGCGGCAGCTTTGCCGGGTCCCGGATCCCCGCGAGCGGCTCCCGCCAGCCCGGCAGGATGCGGTAGAGCGGGCGGCAGCGCCGCAGGTACTCCCCGAGACGCGGTCCGTTTTGCAGAATATCCCGGATCAGCGCGCCGCCGGGGCGCGGCGAAAATGAAAAAAGGCGTTCGAAGGCCGCGTCGACGGGGCCTTCGTATGTATACGCCTCTGCGACCGAAAGGCTTTCAAAGCCGCCGAGACAGTCGAGCGCCGAAACGCAGAGCGCCTCTGCGCCGTTGACGCGCTGGGCGTACCTGAGCAGCACCGAATCGAACCAGCCGAAGCGGATGGCGCCGTTCCAGAAAGACGCGTCCTGATTCTCATCCCGGATCCGGGCGGCGACTTCGGAGGATTCCGTGGGAAAAACGCCGGGGCCGTGCCGCGTGTAAAACGCCTTGACCGCGCCGAGCGTACGCGCCCGCCGCCCGGCCGAGAGCGTTTTCGCGTAAGCGGCCGAGGTATCGAGGCAGGTCGTATTCGGCCGTATCCCCCGGTCGCGGTCCAGCAGCAGGCCCTGCGCGCCCTCAAACACCGCGGCTTCGCCGGGCGCAAGGAGCGGCTCGCCGCGGCGTATCACACAGTTCGGGAACGAAACGCCCCCGTTCGGGACGCGGAATTTATTCACATAGTCCCGGTACAGAACGCGCGGGGAATCGGGCGCGAACAGAAACGCGCGCTCCCGGTCGATCGGTTCTCTGAGCGGCGGCGGCAGGTTGCGTTCGATCGCAGCTTTGTGCGCCGCATAGAATTCCGTTACGGTTTCCCGGAGCGCCGAAAGCTTTTCGGCAAGCGCGTCCGTTTCGCCGAAGCCGGCAACGTCCCGGATGCGCACCGAGAGCGTTTCGCGGCGTTCAGGGGGCGCGTCCCATACCACCCGCGGCGCTTCGCTGACCCCGGAGCCGACGCTGCCGCGCCGTTCCCCGCCGAGCGAGAGCTCCCTGAGGCGGTTGAGCAGTTTATGGTAGGGCGTTACGACGAGGCAATCCTCGTGTGCGCGGAGGCGGGCGACGATCTCAGGCACGGGTACGCCGGTCAGGCGCGAGAACGCGGCGGTCTCCACGATCAGGTTGTCGGGGTTCACCACCGTATTGGCGGAAAGCACGGTGCGGCAGCCGGGCAGAAAAGAGGCCGAGCCGAGCTGAGCGAAACGGTGCGTCTCCCCCGCGGCCGTTACGACGGTGTGCGACGCCTGCGACCCGCCGTTGTAGCGCACGACGGCCGCGGCGCCGATACGCCGCGCCAGATAATCGACAAAGCTGCCCTTGCCCTCATCCCCGAAGGCCATGCCGCATAGGATCAGATCAGGCATTGACAAAGCTGTTCCACGCGCGGATCGCCGGTTCAAACGCGTAGTTCGATACGTTGTCGCAGAGCATAAAGCGGCGGAAGCCGAAGCTGTACATCAGCTCCAGATCCGAATAATCGGAGAGCTCCGGCGTTTTGTGCTTTTCGAGCGAGAGAAAGACCTTGGAGGCGCAGATCGCTTCGGGGTCGCGTTCGGCGATACGCCGCAGCATGGAAAGAATGCGGCAGTCCCTTCCGCACTGCTGGTACAGATCGTCCCGCGCCGCCATCAGGCCCGTAAGACCGCTTTCCATCGCAAAGGCCCAGCCCTTTTCCGATTCGATCTTCGAGATGACGCGCGCCCCGGGGAGCGCGCCCCGGATCGCGTTCAGGTCGCGCTCCTCCTCCACAAAGGAGGCCATGATATCGTACACGCCGTATTTGCGGCAGGCTTCCAGATATTCGACGTCGCGCGGGGTGAGATAGCCTTCGATCCTGAGACCGTCTGCGAGCAGCGTAACGGACTGCCCCGCCCCGAGCGCCTCGGGGGGCAAGGGATCCACAAAGACCCGGTTGCCGTCCAGCACATGGGTAACGCGGGAACGGTCGCCGTTGCGGAACACGATATAGGCCGGGGGCGTAAAGCGCACCCGGTGGTTGAGCTCGATGCAGGAATAGAGCGGATCTGCCCATTTTAAGATGCGCAGCTGCCTGCCCTTGAGATCGACCCACAGTGTTTTGCCGGTCTGCCGGGCAAGCTCCGAGAGCATCGCCACCGCCGTATCGGCGTCGTAGGGCGTCTGCACGCCGGAGTTGAGCCGTACCCCGGCGATCTCGGGCGTGTAAAAAACCGCCCGCACCTTCTCCATATTGTTCAGCGACGGCAGCGTCGCCAGCAGGGTACAATCTGTTTTCATTGAAAAAAATGATCCTCTCCGTTGATATGTGACC
>CADBOC010000028.1 GCA_902796175.1 Oscillospiraceae bacterium
AACCAGAAATACTTTTCCTATACCTACGGGCTGAAAACCTTCAACGCCGCCTTCGAAGCCCTGTTCGGCAGAAAAAAGCGCGGCGCGAAGGAACCCCCAGAACCGTTTCACGCGGACGTCGCGGCGAGCATACAGGCCGTGACGAACGAGATCCTTCTGAAGCTCGCGAAAACCGTTCGCGCCGAAACGGGCAGACGCCGCCTTGTCATGGCGGGGGGCGTCGCGCTGAACGTAACGGCGAACGGCGCGCTGCGCGCAAGCGGGATCTTTGACGGGATCTGGATCCAGCCGGCGGCCGGGGACGCCGGCGGCGCGCTCGGCGCGGCGCTCTCGACCTGTTATCAGCTCACCGGCGACGGAAAGGCGGAAGCGGAACGGGACTTCATGAAAAACGCGTATCTCGGCCTGAACATCGCCGAGGGGAGCCGCGCGGACGACGCGGCGCTGAAAAAGCTCGGCGCGGAATGGACGGTCCAAAAGCCGAAAACACTGATCAACCTTGCCGCCGAACGTCTTTCGGCGGGCAAGATCGTCGCCATAGCCCGCGGCAGGGCGGAATTCGGCCCGCGCGCCCTCGGGAACCGCTCGATCTTCGCCGACGCGCGCGACCCCGCCATGCTGCAGCGGCTGAACCGCAGCATCAAATTCCGCGAGGGCTTCCGTCCCTTCGCGCCCATCGTACTGCGGGAGGACGCGGCCGAATATTTTGATACCGACGGCGACTCCCCCTATATGCTCTTCACCTTCCCCGTGAAGGAGGCGCGGCGGCTGCCGCTCAGAACGGCGGACAGCGTGGAGAAAACGGCGGCGCTCGCCCGTTCCGATATCCCGTCGGTGACGCACGTGGACTATTCCGCCCGCATCCAGTCGCTGGAACCCGAAAACAATCCGTTTGTCGCCGATCTGCTGCGCGAATTCCGGCGGCTGACCGGCTGCGGGGTGCTGATCAACACCTCGTTCAACACAAACGAAGAGCCGATCGTGAACACGGCGGCGGACGCGTTCCGCTGTTTTATGCGCTCGGGGATCGACTGCCTGATCGTCGGCGACCGCTGGTTTGAGAAAGAAAAGCAGACAGCCGCCGCGCCGAAGGGAGGCTGGTAAGCGATGGCAAAAAAACAGACCGGAAAAAAGCCGGGACAAAAAAAGAAGGCCGCCGCGAAAAAGCGGCAGGCCAACGTCCCTGCTCCTTATTCCGAACAGTACCGCGAGAAAAAGCTGCGCAAAGAGGTCGGCGTTTCGGGACTCTTCCTCTGCCTGCTGTGCGCGGTCGCGATCGCGGTGTTTTCCGTGCGGGCGATCGCCCGCACGGGCTTCGGCGAGATCCTGAACCTCGCGTTCGCCGCGTTCTTTCTGACGATCCTTGTCGCCTACGTCGTCTTTCCCGCCCGGCTTTTCGCCGCGCTCGACCGGCTGAAGCCCGTGACGGATACCGTGGGAAAATACGTGCTGCGCGCGCTGCTGCTGCCCCTTTACCTCCTTACGTGCCTGCTTTCGCTCTTGTTCGCGCCGAAGCAGCGCGGCCGTTACCGCTTCCTCTCCTGGGCGCAGCCGCCCGCGGACAAGGACACGTATTTAGAGGCGGACGCCGCGAACGTATCCGGGGAGGGCTCTTCCGGAACGCTGCGCTTTCTCTCCTCTCTGCTCGGCGTTTTCTCCGAAAAAGGGCAGTTCTTTCTCTTTCCCGTACTCATCGCGCTGCTGCTGCTCGGGCTGTTCTTCTTCTTCATCTCCTCGAGCAGCGTGCTCGGCTTCCTCTACACCCTGTTCTGAACCGCCGGCAGCGCGGTCCCGTTAAGGCTGCCGCGCAAAAAATGCCGCCGTCACGAAGAACGCCGCAAGGCAGCGCGGCAGCTGGCAGGGAACGCCGGTCCCGGCCCCTTTGATCCAGAGCGTTACGGCTGCGAGCGCCGACAGCACGAAGCACAGCACGACCGGCAGACACAAAAACAGAATGAAAAAGCCCCGGGTCGTACGCGTCTGCGGGCTTTTCTTTTTTTTGCCCGCCTGTTTCACGTTCCCCTTCGCGGGCAGCCGCCTGAAGCCCAAAACGGCGCGGCAGGCAAAAAGAAGAAACAGCGCCGCCGTCGCCCAAAAGCCCCACGCGTCGCGGTTGGACGAGGGCTTCAGAAAACCGAAGACGTACGGATCCCTGAACGCCGCGACCGCCGCCGCAACGGCCGCGGCAAGCTCCGCCGCCGAGAGCGCCGCCGAAAGCGGCCGGAACAGCCGCCCCGCGCCCTCCGCGCGCAGCAGAGAGACTGCGAGCGCCGCCGGCAGCAGCGCAAAGCACCAAAGGGGCCATACCTCCGGCAGCAGCCAAACGCCGAGTCCCGCGCCCGCCGCCGCGGCAAGCGGGGAAAGCCACGGCAGGCGTTCAAGCGTGAACGCCGCGCCGACCGCCCCGAAAAACGGCAGTACGCTCACGGCGAAACGCCAAAAAAGGGGGTCCGCGGCAAACCGGACGCCGTTCTCAAACAGGCAGAACAGGAGCGTAAACGCCGCCGCGACCGCCGCCGCAGCCGCCCGGTCCTTTTTTTTGATCCCGTTTACAGAAAAGAATGAAAGCACCGTACCGTCCTCCCCGTCACGAATAAGGGTCCATGCTCACCAGCGCGTAAACAAAGGCGTAGACAAGCGCCGCCGGAACGCTCGCCCGTTTTATCATGCGCCGCGCCTTCGCAAAGCCCTCCCGCCAGTCGTAATACAGCGCCGTAAAGCAGCCCGCAAAGAGCCCCGTCACGGCGTGGGCGATCCAACGGAAGGTATCGGAGGAAAAGAGAAAGCCCACGGCGGTGGTCCCGAAGAAGAGCAGCAGCATCACCAGAACGGTCAGCCGCAGCGCTCCGTTCCCCTTTTTCAGCCTGCCGTAAGAGAGCAGCAGACCGATGAGCAGCGCGGCGAGCGGCAGCTCCAGCAAAAAGAGGAACCACAGACGCGCGTACTGCTGCGGGAACGAGACCGCCGCCCACACGTAATAGAGGATCCACTGAACAAAACGCGTAAGGCCCGCCGAATCCGGATCAACCGTATACCGCTCGTGCGCATAGACCGGCGTCGCGATGGAGCTGTCCGTCATGCGGTAGAGCGTGGAATCGAGGTATTCGGGGTAGATCACGCCCCGCTCGCGCAGGATGGCGTTGAACTGCTCCACCGGATACACGGCGTTCTCGCTCTCGAACTGGATAAAGTAGCCCGAAAGCCCCACGGTCAGCAGAAAGCATACGCCGAGGAGCGCGTAATACTGCCGTTTTTCGCGCCGGTCCTCCGCCTTCGCGGCAAAAAAGAGGATGAGCGCAAGGAGCGTCGCCGCGTAACAGAACAGCGCGGCGAAGTGGATGAAGATCATCCCCGCAAAGCACAGCGGCAGCAGCCACTTCAGGCGTTTGTTCGGCAGCAGAAGGACCCCGGCGGCGAAAAAGAGCAGCCAGTACAGATCCAGCATGCCGAACTCGCGGATCTCGATACCGAAGGTAAAGGGACCGGAGAGAAAGAGAAAAAGCAGGAACAGGCAGGTCTTTTTCTCCCGCGCCGGGGCCGCCGCGAAAAAGCGGTCGGCAAAAAACGAGACCAGCGCCGCCAGCAGCAGATAGAAAACCGTGACGAAGGCGCTCACCGCGCCGTATTCATATTTCCCGATCAGCGCGTGATAGACCGCCCCGGGCAGAATGCGGGTGCAAAAGCCCATGGAATAATCGAGCGCGTAGAGCGAATAGGTAACGGGGTTCACGCTCCACAGCGCCCCGTTGTTCACGAACAGCCAGCCGTAGAGGGTAAGAAAGGCAAAGCTTGAGAGCCCGACCGCGCGCCGGGTGAAGAAAGCGGGTATCCCTTTTTTATCGATCGTCACTTGTACGCACCTCTCTTCCGCCGTCAGTACCAGCGGCTGACCCGCACGATGTAGCCAAGCGCCCCCTCCGCGGCCTCGCAGTCGCAGCGCTCCCGCAGAAAGGCCAGTTTTTCATCCGCCGCAGCCCGGTTCGTATCGTAGACCTCGTCGTCGTCCAGAAACGGGATATATACGCAGTCCGACCGGCGGTCGGGGTAAAGCTCCCAGTAATAGTCGAGATACGCCCGGCTCTCGGGCGTGTTGAAGGCGTAGACCGCGGGGCAGGCGTAGGGCAGCTCCGTGTAAAGATTCCCCCAGGCGCAGTACCCCTTCACAAAAAGGCTTTCGGGCGGGTCCTTCATCAGGGTATCCATATCGGCAAGGATCGCTTCGTACTCCTCCCGCAGCATCGGGATCGTATAAAGGCCCTTCAGGGGACCGCGGTCCAGCCGTTCGTTCACGCTGCTCGTCAGCATGGCCTCGGGCGAGGGAAACAGCCTTCCGTAAAAACAGTAGGCGGTCTCTGAAGCGGCCAGCACCGAGAGCGCGAGCAGCGCCGCGGCTGCAGACGCCGCGGCCGGGAGCCTTGCGCCGCCGTTTTCCCGCGTCGCTTTTCTCTCGGCGAAAAGCTCAAGGATAAGGTCCCGGAAGAGCAGCAGAGCCGCCGGCGCGGCGATCACAAGCCCCGTGCCGAGGGCGATGCGGGAGACGAGCTCCATACACAGAGCAGTGAACGAGCCGTAAAGGAAAAACGCGAAAAGACGGCGATCCCGGTTGACGGTCAGCAGATAAGAGCCGAGCCCCAGAAAGAAAAGGGGCAGCGGCTTGAAATCCGTAAGATAGACGGAGGAGACGCGCGGGCCGTCCTTTAAGAACATTGTAAGGGTAAGGCCCGCGAACAGCACGAACAAAGCTGCGGCGCCGTACCGCCGGAACGCAGGAAGACGCCGCCTCAGCGCCCCGGCGGCGATGAAAAACAGAACGATCAGCGCGTTGAACACCCAGCCCGCGCGGGAGAAATAAAGCAGGAGCTTATCCGTCAGCGCCATCTGCGGATGAAAAGAGAGGATCTTCGAAAAGGAGGAGAGGTTCTTCCACAGCAGCGCGGGATCCACGCCGACGAGCAGAACCGCCAGAAACGCGGCGGCCGCCAGCGCGACCCCCGCCGTGACCTTGCCCCATACCTCCGGCTGGAGCAGATCCGCAACAGGAGCAAGGAAGCCGCGCCCCTTTTTTTTCCGCAGAAACGCGGTCAGCACAAGCAGCGAGTACGCAAAGTAGACGAGGGCCGTCAGCGGTTCGGCCAGCACGCAGCAGGCGAACAGAAAGCCGGCGGCCACGCACCGTGCCGTGCGCGGCGGACGCTTCAAAAAGAGCAGAAGCCCCGCCGAAAGCGCCGCCGAAACGGCGACGGCGTAATAGGATACGGTGAGAAAGCCCAGCGGATGGAAGGCCGCGACGACAACGCCTGCGAGCAGCGCCCACCAGCGGTAACGTCTCAGGCCGACGACGACGGCCGCGAACAGCCCCATTTTCAGCGCCGCGTACACGCAGCGCATCGAGAGCACAATCCCCTCGGTACCGCCGGCGATCCACGTCAGCAGGCGCATCGGCAGGTACTGGAAGAGCGCCGAAAACTGCGTAATGCTCCAGATATCCGTCACAAGGCGGTCGCCCTGCAGCAGGTGATGCGTCTCGCTCAGGTAAAAGGTCTCGTCCCCGTTCTGTATGCCATAGCGCACCGACACGGCAAGGATCACGGCAAGCGCGCAGAATACCGCCGCCGAAACCGGCCAAAAAAGGTCAGGCCCGCGTTTTTCCGGCGCGCGGGCAGCAGTGAGCGTTCGTTTTCTTTTTCCGGTTCGCATATCCGTTCCCCCGTTTCGTCAGTCAAGCGGCTTCCAGCTCTTCACGTGCAGGATCAGACCGGCCCTGCCGGGGATCACGTCGCAGTCGCAGAGCGTCTGTAAAAACGCGAGCTTCTCCGCCTGCCAGTTTTCCGTCATCGGGTTGTCGCGGTAAGACTGATAGGTAAAATCGTACTCAGGCAGGTAGATCCAGACCGGGCGTTTTTCCGGATGCAGCTCCCAATAGCGCAGCTGCCGGGTCTCGCTCTCCGATTCCACGTACCAGCCGTAGTACGAGCCGATCGGCCGCTCCAGATAGAGATATAGGTAAGAGACGAGCTTTGTAATATAAACGGGCCCGTCCTCCCCCGCTTTGATCACGTCAAGATCCGAGAGGATATCCTCATAAATACCGTTTATCCGTCGGGTCGTGCGAATGCCCTTCAAGGGTCCCCTTGCGGCGGTTTCGACGATCGCGCGGTCCTCGTCGACGTTCGCGATCCCCTCCACCACGGGGTAGAAGACGTGGGAATATACGCCGAAGCCCTCCCAAAGGATCAGAGAGGCAAGCAATACGGCGACGGCGGGCTTCACCAGGCGCGGCGACGGAGTCCGATCCGGCTCCGGGGCTTTTCCGGCGGAGGAGGAGCGCTTCAGCTCCCGCAGGACCGTGCCGAAGCAGATCAGCGCCGCGGGCATGGCGACGGCGCCGCCGTAGCCCAGCACGATCTCGGAGGCCAGGTCTATCATGGCGGAGCCCCCGAGGGAGAGCAGCAGCATGCACCCCAGCCGTCTGTCAGGCTTTTCGCAAAGCGCCCAGCAAACCGGGCCGAAGAGGAGCATCGGCGCGTGCTGAAAATAATAATAGTAGAGCACGGTCGGCGCGTAGCCGCCGCGCAGATACGAAATACGGGAGGTGAGAAACGCCGCCGAGACGAACGCCCCCGCAAGGCACGCGCACGCCGCCCCCAGAAGAACGCCGCGGTACCGGAGGAGCTTCCCCGTTTTGCGGAATACAACCGCAAGGATCAGCACGGCGATCCCGCCGAGGGGCGGGGCGACCCCGAAATACCGCAATACCTCCCAGAACTTTCCGGGCTGAAAAATGCTGCTGCCGGCGGTCTCGCCGACGGCGTACTCCGTATCGTTGAGCATTTCGGGCAGCGTCTCGAAGATCCCCGAAAGCGGGCTTCTGAAAAGGAGCCATATGAGGAACACGACGGCGGTCAGAACGATCCCGGCCGTTATGAACAGCCATTCGCGCGGGGCCAGAATAAACGCGAAGCCGTCGGCGAACGGCTTCCCTTTTTTATTCCGGATCGCCCGGACGGCGACGAGAGCGGTCCATATGAAGTACACAGCGCTCACAAAGGGCTCCGATACCACGACGCAGGCGAACACGATCCCCGTAAAGCAGAGAAGCGCGGGACGCTTCTTCTCCCGCCCCGTAAACAGCAGCGCGCATACGACCAGCAGACCGTTCAGGGACATCGTATAGTAATTGAGCGTCAGGATCGTAAGCGGAATATAGAGCGAAAACAGAGCGACAGCCAAAAGCCCCCATACGCCGTACCGCCGGAAGCGGAGGTAAAAAAACGGGTAAAGGATCAGCGCGACGCCAAGCGCCAGAAAGCGCATAAAAAGGATCACGCCCTCCGTTGATCCCGTAACGGTACGGAACAGCCAATACGGCAGGAGCTGCAGAAAGCAGTTCAGCTGCTCAAAGTGCCAGTCGTCGATCAGCGGCCGGTCGCCCATCAGCCATCGCATCGGCTGCGTAAAATAAAAGCTCTCGTCCACCGAGCCGAAGCCGGTACGCGCCGTAAAATACAGACAGACCGCGACCAGGACAAACAGAACGGCGGCGGCAAGATCGACCGGCGTAAGCCGCCCGCGAACGAAGCGTTTCGTTTTCATCGTTTTACCCCATATCGTTCTGGTAGATGATCTTCGTTCCTTCGTTCTCAAAGCGGAACGGCACGACCTTGTAGGAATCGAACTGGCGGAGGAACTGCGCCCGCGCCTCCTTCGGCACGTAGAGCAGCATAAAGCCGCCGCCGCCGGCGCCGAGCAGCTTGCCCCCGAGCGCCCCCGCGGCGCGGGCGCGCCGGTAGAGCAGATCTATGTCGTAATTCGTGATGCGGCTCGAAAGGCTGCGCTTGAGCTCCCAGGTGCGGTGCAGCAGCAGACCGAAATCGTCGAGCCGGCCGCTCTGAAGGATCTCGCAGGCGATGTCCACCATGCGCTTCATCTCATCGAGCTCGGCGAGCTTGTCGGGGATGTTCCGCCGCTGCTCCCCCGCGACCGCTCCGGAAAAATGCGTAAACCCCGTAAAAAGCAGCACAAGGTTCTCTTCAAGGGCGGTCAGGCGGCCCGCCGGCAGCGACAGCGGCTCCACGGCAAAGCCCGCCGCCGTAAAGGTCATACGGTTGAGTCCGCCGAAGGCCGCCGCGAGCTGGTCCTGTACGCCGCCGGCTTCCGCGCAGAGCGTGCGCTCCACGTAGATCGCCTCTTTGGCGAGGGTCATGCGGTCGGGGTATTCGCCGCGCATGGCGTGTAGCCCCTGCAGCAGCCCAACCGCAAAGGCGGAGGAGGAGCCGATGCCGGAGCTTGCGGGCAGATCGGCGTCGTAGGCGATCTGCACGCGCTCGGTCGGGATAAAGCGGAGCGCCTCCCGCACCAGCGGGTGCTGCACCTGATCGGGCGTGTTGAAGCGCTCGATGCGCGAATAGGTGAGCTGGCTCTCGTAGTCGAAAAAGGGCGGCAGCGAGCGCATGGAGAGATAGCAGTATTTGTCGATGGCGGCGCTGAGCACCATGCCGCCGTGTTCTTTATAATAATCCTCGTAATCCGTCCCGCCGCCGAAAAACGACATACGGAACGGCGTTCTTGTGATCAGCATCGGATCAGAAAGCCTCCCTCCGCTTTCGGCTCCTTTACCGCCTGAAGCGGAAGCGGAAACCGTATTTCCTGCGGATCCCGGGGAACAGCAGCGCATTCCCCACCATCGATAAAAAGTATTTCGCGGAATAATACAGGCCGTGCAGCCACTGGCCCACCTTCATCGAAAAAATATTGAGCACGGAGGTTTTCACCGTCTCCCAGAAGAAGGATTTCGGCCGTTCGCGCCGGATCTGCTCCGGGTAGCGGGAAAACAGATCCTGCACCAGAAAGCAGGCGCGTATCACCTTGTAATCGCGGTCCGGCACCTCGCTGAAGGAGCTGTGTATTTTTTCGATCAGCGCGCCCTGCCGGATCTCCTCCAAAGTCTTCGGCGGGTCGTAGAGCCCCTCCCGCACCACCTGCTCGAACAGGGCGCTGCGCTCGAAGGGCGCGAAAAAGGCGACGCTCATATAGGTGGCGGGCAGGCTCTGCATATACTGTACCGTATCCCGCAGATCCTGCACCGTCTCGTGCGGGTAGTTGAAAATGAACGAGACGTTCGTGATGAGTCCCACCTCCCGCGCCGCCTCGAGCGTCGGCAGCACAAGGGGATAGGGCAGGCGCTTGTTCGCGATTTCGGCCAGGTGGCCGGGGGGCGCCTCGATGCCGAAAAAGACCCAGCGGCAGCCGTTGTCGTACATCTCCCTGAGATCCTCTTTTTTCAGCACGCCGATGCGCGTCTGGCAGCCCCAGGTAAACGTAAGACCGCGTCTTTGCTTTTCGCGGTAGATCTCCTCCCGCTCGGTCTTCGTCAGGCCCCACAGCTCGTCGGCGAAATACACGGTCTCAAGGCCGTGCTCGCGGATCAGGTATTCGATCTCGTCAAAAAACACCGAGACCGGCCGCACCCTCCGTTTGCAGCGGTGAAAGTAGGAGTTGAAACAAAAGCTGCAGTTGCCGGTACACCCCTTTGAAAGATAGACGTGCGCCATGTTGTCGTAGCAGTAGCAGGGCTGAAAGTAATCCTTCACGTTCGGCAGCAGCGTAAAATCGGCGGGGCCGAGCAGCGAAAGATCCATAAAGGGCTCCGGCGGCGTGAACACCGGTTCCCCGTTTTCTCCCATATAGACGATTCCGTTCACAGTATGGGGATCGGCGCCGTCCCTGAGGGCGTTCATCAGGTTGAGCCAGATCTGCTCGCCCTCGCTTACGATCACCAGATCCGCCTTGTTCTCCTTCAGAATGATCTCGGGAACGATGGACGCGTAGGTGCCGCCGATGTAAACGGGCACGCCCCTGCCCCGAAAGAAGTCGCTCACCGCGATCACGTCCGGCACGCACATGTTCGCGATCATGGAAATGCCGACGACGTCCGGCTTTTGGGCAGACAGAACCTCCTCAAGGGGGGTGTCAAAGAACGTGCGGTCGAGGATCTTCGCCTCATGCCCGTGGCTGTTGAGATAGGTGGCAATCGAAAGCAGCCCGATCGGAAAGCCGTTCATCCGCAGATAGTTGAGCGTCTCGGGGTCGTACATCGGGTTGATCAGCAAAACCTTCATCCGTTACCCCTCCCCATTCTCCCCGCCCTGCGGGTCATCCGGCTCGACGACGCGCGGCCGGTAGCGGCTGCCCGAGTAATCGGTCTCGCGGCGGTTCCTGCCGTACCAGACGGTCTCGCGGGCAAACGCGGCGAACGAATCCACGGGGACGGGATCCTCCACGACGAAGACGGTGCGTTTTTTCTGCAGCGGGGCCGGCTCGTTGCGGTAGATCCGCTCGAAGTAGCCGTAGAAATCATAATCCGATTCCACCCGCACCCGGCTGACGCCGATGCGCTTTACAATGTCGTGCTGGTAGCGTATCAGCGCGTCAAGCTCCCCGCTGTCGCCGAAGCGCTTTACGAGCCACCGGCGGATCTCCTCATAAAACCGGGGCAGCTCGCGATAGGCTTCAAGATACAGGATCTCGTCAAAGCCCCACAGCAGCCCGTCGGTACCGGGAAGGGGCGCGACGAAAGCGTTCTTTCGCCCGAGCACCCCGCGGCACAGCCCCGTCACCGTCTCATGCAGACGGCCGAGCACGCTGTCGGGGCCCGCCGGGGTCGCCTCGATCAGGTCGCGGTAGAACGAGACGTAGGAGACGCCGCGGGCATAGCGGCACCAGATCGCGACGGCGCGCAGCAGTCCCAGATTGTGCAGCCCCTGCACATAGTTCGAAAAGACGAGGGAGCGCACCCAGTCGTTCTCATCCATCGAATAGGTGGAAACGACGTAATCGCCGTATTCCGTGATCTCATCCTCCTGATCCCGTTCGGCGGAGTGGATCACCCGGAACGGGATGCGGATGCTTTTGATGCTGAATTTTTTGATATACCAGGGCTGCCCCATCTCGGAATTCGGCAGCAGCTCGCATGGGTAGGCGTTCACGGCGAAGTGCTGGCCGTTCTCAAGCATGGCGCAAAGACCGTCGCAAAAGCTGTCGTAGGTCTCGCCCGGCAGGCCGATGATCAGCTCCGAATAGGTGGAGATGGGGTTCTCGTTGTAGCGGAGCATCAGCCTGCGAAAATCCTCGGTGGAGATATTCCGCCTGCCGACGTTCCCGAGCACCTCGCGGTTCATGCTCTGAAAGGATACGGTCATGGCCTTGTCAAGTCCGTTTTCCACAAGCTTGGAGCCGATGTCGAACACAAAATCGAATTTGTTCTTGGTAAAGAAGACGCGGAAGACCTTCGGGTACCCGTAGGCCTTTTTCTTTCCGACGATGTAATCGACGATCTGAGCGTCCCGGCTGAAAAGACAGAAGTTGGCGTCCGCGCAGTAGACGAACTCGATGCGGTGCGCGGTGAACCAGTCGATCTCGGCCTTTACCCGCTCCATGGGGAAAAGTCTGACCTTCGCCTTCAGGGAGCTCCAGTCGCAGAACGAGCAGCTGTTCGGGCAGCCGCGGTTGCTCTCGAGCAGCGCCGAAAACGCGACGCCGTCCGAAAGCAGGTCGTCGAAGACCCCGGTGAGATAGGGGGAGGGGTAGTCGCAGCCCGTCTGCGCCTCGTAGCGCGTGGTAACGGTCCCGGCGGGGGACCGGAAGGAGACGTTCGGCACGCTTTCAAGCGGCGCCCCGGCGATCAGCGCCCGCAGCACGCCCGCCGTCGGCTCCTCGCCGAAGCGGTGGATCAGCAGGTCGAGGTACGGATAGCGCTCCAGAAACGCGCCGTCCGCCGAAATGCTGTGCCCGCCGAAGGCAATGAGGCAGTCGGGGTACGCGGCCTTTACGGCGGCAGCGGCGGCTTTGTCGTATTCCGCGTTCCATACGGAGCAGGAAAACAGCACCATAAAGGGATCCTCAAGGTCCCGAACCAGCTCCCCGATCGGTTTGCGGTAATAGACGATCCGTCCGAAGCGGTAATGCGCCGCGATCACGGGATCCGCCATGCAGTAGGCCTGTATGCAGCCGACTGCGTAGGGAAAATAGACGGTTTTTTTCTCCGTTCCGTACATGGCGTTCGCCTGCACGAAATAGACGTTTTTCTTTTTTTCGGGCGGATAGGATACGGAAACGTTCGCCTTGTCCGCCGTGATGAGGGTCGCGCCCTTTTTCTTCGCGAAGAGCATCACGCGCTTTCCGTAATCGAACCAGTTATCCACAGGCTCGGGCACAACGACGTCGACGAGCGTATCCCGCTTCTGAAGGGGCTCATAGCACACGGGATCCAGCGTGCGGAAGTAGCTGTAAAAATCGTAGGCGAAGCGCGCCGTTTCGCGGCGCTGCCCCACCCGGCGCACGATGAAGAACTGATAGCGGATCAGCTCATCGAGCACCGCGGGCTCTATATCAAAGCCGCGCAGAAACGGCAGGATCTCCGCCGTAAAGCGGTCGAAATGAGAGGCGAGCTCCATAAAGAGCCCCTCGTCGAAGTACCAGCCCACGTCGCCGAAGGTCTGATTGACGTACGCCCATTCGCCCTTTGTCAGATCCGCGCCCCACGCCCGGAACCGCCCGAGCATCTCATGCAGAAAGGCGCCCTTCTCCGTTTCGGCAAAGCGCATGAGGGCGGTATAGAAATCGTAGTAAGGGATCCCCAGCTCCCGCCGGACGTACACGGCGAAGCAGCGCAGCATACCGATGTGGTGAAAACACTGCACCAGCATCACAAACATCAGCGCGTCGAGCATATCGCCGTAGGTCATGGTGTTCGTTTCCACTACCATATCGGCGTATTCCAGGATCTCGTTCTCCACATTCGGCGAAACGTGGATGCAGCTCAGGCGCACGTGCTCGGTACGGATCCCGTGCTTTTTCCGGTATTCGGGGGAACCCATCAGGGCGTTCGGGAAGACCTGACAGTCGTACACCGTCATGGCGTTGTGCTGTCCCGCCTCCACCAGATCGCAAACGCCCCGGCAAAAGCTCTCCTTCGTCTCGCCCGGCAGACCCAGGATCAGCTCGGTATAGGTCGGGATGCCCGCCTCGTTGTAGCGGCGGATCAGATCCGAAAACGCCTCGACGGAAAAATTCTGACGGTTGATGTTTTTCAGCGCGTCGGGGCAGAGCGTCTGATAGGCGAGGGTGATCGCCTTGTTGAGGCCGCTGCGGATAAAGAGCGAGGAGATCCGGAACACGGTCTCGTTGGAATTCTTCGCATAGCAGGCGTTGAAGATGCGAGGGTAGCCGCACTGCTTTTTCAGTTCCGCGACGTATCCGGCGATCCGCAGGTCCCGGGGCAGAATGCCGAAGTTGCCGTCTGCGCAGTAGACGTAATCGATTTTGTGCTCCGCGCACCATCGAAGCTCCGCATAGACCTTTTCGAGCGGGAACTCGCGGATCTTCTCCGTAAAACACCAGTCGCAATAGGCGCAGCGGTAGGGACAGCCGCGGTTCGTCTCCACCGTGATACAGAAGTCGACGCCCGGGTTCCCGGCAAGGATGTCGTCAAAATAACCCAGCAGATAGGGAGAGGGGTACGGTTCAAGGCTCCCCGCCTCCTCCCGCCTTGTATAGCGCAGACGTCCGTTCTCTTTATACGCGAGGTTCGGCACGTCCGAAAGGTCCCTTCCCTCCCCGACGGCCGTCAGCAGCGCCCTGAACACGCGTTCCCCTTCGCCGAACATGAACGCGTCCGCATCCGGAAAGCGTTCTGTCAGGGGCAGCCCGGGCGCGATCTCATGCCCGCCGAATACAATGAGACAGTCAGGGTATTTTTTCCGCACGGCCGCGGCAAGCAGCAGATTGTATTCCACCGTCCACATATACGTGGTGAAGGCGACGACGTCGGGATCCCGAAGCTTCTGAAGCGCCGCGTCGATGGGATCCCGCTTCCAGATCATGCCCGCCATGCGAAAGCGCCCGGCGATAACGGGGTCCGCCCACGCGTAGGCGGCAAGGCAGCCGGAGGCGTACGGAAGATATTCTGATTTTCCGACAGATTTGTTCGCAAGAACGAAATAAACGTTTTTCACAGGTCCATCTCCGTCTGCGCGATCAGCCTTTCGACCGGCGAAAGGCGGATCTTCAGAATCATGTAGTAGTACAGCGCCGCGGCGCCGGGGGTACGGTGCGAGCGCCCCTCTTCGCGCGGGACGTTCTTCGTCGGCACCTCGATAAAACGGACGCCGAGTCTTAAGGGTTTAAAAGTCATCTCCGTCGTCAGCTCGAAGCCGTCGCGCTCCCAGCGGATGCGGCGGTAGAGAGCCGCGGGCGCGATCTGCGTGGGATTTGTGAATTCCGTAAGAGCCGACCGGTAAAGCAGACGAAAGCCCGCCTGCGAAATGGCGTTGAGCCGTTTTTTCACCGCGCCGTAGCCCCGAAAGCCGTCAGGATCCAGAAAACGGCTGATCTTTACGACGGCGTCGGGGTTTGCCCGCGACAGGCGCAGCATTTCGGGGAAGGAAGCGGTATCGGTGGCCTCATCCGCGCTCCAGACCAGAACGTGGGTTCCGCGCGCCTCGCGGAACACGGTTTTGAGCGCGTCGCCGAAGCCGGTCCCGGGCTGCTCCATCTGCCGGCAGCGGGGATCCCGGCTCAGCTCGTTTACGGTACGCCGGCAGCCGTCGGAGGCTTTTCTGGAAAGGACGAAAAGATATTCATAAGCCGCTCCGTACGAATCGAGCTTATGAAAAGTACGCGCCAGCGAAAAGGTCTCGTCCACGGCGCAGATCGCTACGGTCAGGCGGTAATCGTCAGTCATCGGTCCCGCCCTCCCGCAGCTCGGAGGTATAGAGATACTTGCCGCCGCGCCGTCCGTACCAGACGATCTCTCTGGCGTAGGTCGCCCAATCGGGGCAGACGTAGGGCCGTTCGATCTCGTAAACGACCGGCCGCCGCTCAAGCGGGCGGGCTTCGTTGCCCAGCAGCGAAGTAAGATACGGCTTCCACGCCGCCGTGCCCGCAAAGCGGCCGGCGTCCCCCCGGCCTGTTTTCACGACGAAGGACTGAAACCGGAGCAGCTCGCGCCGGAAGGCCTCCTCCGGGATAAACCGCGCAAGGAAGGCGTCCATGCGCGCGTAGAACGCTTCTTTTTCATACACCGTACATAGGAAGGCGTACTCCTCAAAGCCCCAGGCTACGTTCCCGAAGCGGTCGTCAAAGAAGACGGCGGCGGCGTGCTTTTCGATCAGATCGTCCAGTCTCTGCAGCAGCATACCGAAGACCCCGCCCGGCACGGCAAGCTCCTCAGAGAGAAGCGCGCCGTAAAAATCGGCGTAGCGCACGCCCTTCTCGAAATAGAGATAGAGCGCCGGGAGCTGCATCAGCCCCAGATGATGGAAGCAGGATACCGCGAATGAGAAGAGCGCCGTACGCTTCCACGCCGCCTCATCCATCGAGGCGGTGGATGTGATGATGCGGGAGTATTCGCGCACCTCGTCGGTCTCGCCGATCTCCGCGTGCGGCTGACTGAGCGGGATCTTCGTATAGCCGATCCCGTACTTTTTCAGGTATTCGGGTCTGCCCATCTCAGACAGCGGCAGCCATTCGCAGAGATGCACGAGCAGCGAGCCGTGCTGCCCCTTTTCGAGCAGCTCCTCCACGCCGTCCCGGAAGGTCTCTTCCGTCTCGCCCGGCATGCCGAGGATGAGCTCCGTATAGGTCGGGATGCCCGCCGCCGTGTAGCGCCGCAGCAGCTCCCGGTAGTAATCAAGGCCTATGTTCGCCCGGCCGATGTTCGCCTGCGCCGTCTCGCTCATGGTCTGAAACGAGAGCGTCACGGCCTTGCAAAGTCCCGCGCGGTTGAGCTTTTCGGTGATGCGGAAGACCCGCTCGCCGGAATCCTTCGCGTAGGAGACCTGAAATTTTTTCGGGTAGCCGGTGCGGGCGTTCAGGTCGATCAGGTAATCGACGATCTGCTCGTCGCGGGGAAACATGCCGAAGTTCGCGTCGGCAACGCCCAGAAACTCCATCCTGTGCCGGGCGATCCACTCGAGATCCGCGTAAACGCGCTCAAGCGGGAACAGCCGCACCTTCGCGCCGGAGGTAGCCCAGGAACAGTAGGCGCAGCGGTTCGGGCAGCCCCGGTTCGTCTCGATCACGGGCACAAATTCGATATCGGGGTGTTCCGAAAGCAGCCGGTCGTAAAAGCCTGACCGGAACGGGGAAGGAAAATCGAATTCCTTCGCCGTGACCTCCGGCGTATCAAAAAGCGCATCCCCGTCCCGGAACGAAAGGGAGCCGATCTCCGAAAGCGGCAGATCGCCCTTGAGCGCCCTCAGCAGACGCAAAAAGGGCACTTCTCCCTCGCCGTGGATAAGCACGTCGACGTAAGGACATTCCCGCAGAACGCCGGACCCCGGCGCGATCTGCGGCCCGCCGAAAAGCACCGTGCAGGCGGGAAAGCGTTCTTTGATCTTGGCGGCCAGAGCCTTGTTGTACTCCATATTCCACATATAGCATGAAAAGCCGGCGAGAAACGGCTCGTCGAGCGAGGAAAGGACCTTGTCCGTATTTTCGCGCAGCACGAAAATACCCGTCAGCTCATATTCCCCGGTTATATCCGGGAACTGCCAGGCATAGGAGGCCAGAGCCCCGATCGCGTAAGGCATGTTCAGCGTACCGGCGCTCAGATATGTGGGCTGAAAGAGATAGATATGCTTTTTTGACATATGCTTCTCCGAAAGATATTCTTTCTGTTTCAAAACGACAGCGGATCCGACCGTCCGCCTTGCGAAAACACAGAAGAAAACCGCAATTTCTTATATAATAACATACATATGGCGCATTGTCAAACAATTTCATTCGCCGCAAGAAAGGGCTTGACCCCCCTTCTAAACTGTGTTAAACTGATGTAAAAGGTCCCTCGGCGCAAAACAGGGCCATGAACGGAGAAGCGCGATGCACGTTCCCGCCAACAGCCCGGAGGCTGTCTTCCGGCTCAACCAAACCGAATACGAAGCGAAAGCGATCGCGGTACTGCGCTCCGGGCGTTATATCCTCGGAGAAGAAACGCGGTCGTTCGAACGCGGCTTTTCCGCGTTTCTCGGCGGCGGGACCACGGTCGGCGTAGCCTCGGGGCTTGACGCGCTCACCATCGCGCTGCACGTGCTCGGCGTCGGACCGGGGGATGAGGTCATCCTGCAGGGCAACACATACATCGCGACGGCTCTCGCGGTCTCACGCTGCGGCGCCGTACCCGTTTTCACCGACCCGGACGAGCGTTTTTTCATGTCCCCGAAAAACGTTGCGGCTGCGATCACGCCGCGCACGAGGGCGGTGCTCGTCACACACCTGTACGGCATGATGACGCCGATGGACGGTCTGACCTCGCTTGCCGCCTCAGCGGGGCTGCTGCTGCTTGAGGACTGCGCCCAGGCCCACGGCTGCCGCTGGCGCGGCAAAAAAGCGGGGCTCTTCGGGGACGCCGGCTGCTTTTCGTTCTACCCCACAAAAAACCTCGGCGCGTTCGGGGACGGCGGCGCGGTCGTGACAAAAGACGAGACCGCCGCCGAACGCATGCGGGCTTACCGCAATTACGGCAGCGAAAAAAAATATCACAACGCCGAGATCGGCGTCAACTCAAGGCTCGACGAGCTGCAGGCGGGGCTGCTGAACGTGAAGCTCGGGCATCTTGACGAGCTGAACGCCATAAAGCGGGGGATCGCGGAACGCTACCTGAAAGAGCTCGACAACCCCGCCGTCATTCTGCCCGCCGTGATCCCGGGGGCGGAAAACGTATGGCACCAGTTCGTCGTCCGCTCCGCCGCACGGGACGCGCTTCGCCGACACCTCGCCGGGCGCGGGATCGATACGGATATCCACTACCCCATCCCGCCGCACCTCTCGGGCGCTTACGCGTTCCTCGGTCTTGGCCGCGGCTCGCTGCCCGTCGCGGAAAAGCTCGCCGACACGGTGCTGAGCCTTCCGAGCTTCGTCGGGATGACGGGGGCGGAGATCTCCGCCGTCGTCGACGCCGTGAATTCGTTCCCCGGATGATACGTGAAAGGCGGATGGAGCCGATGACGAAAAAAGAATGCCGCCTGCTGCGCCTTGACACCCTGACGGACCCGCGCGGCAGCCTTACCGCGATCGAAGGGGGCGAGAGCGTCCCCTTTGAGATAAACCGGGTCTTTTTCCTGCACGGCCTGACGCCGGAGCAGACGCGGGGCAGTCACGCGGTCCGTAACGAGCAGGCCGTCGTCGCGGTACAGGGCGCGTGCTCGGTCTATACCCACGACGGCAGACGCGAAAAGACCTTCGTGCTGGACAGGCCGATGGCGGCGCTCTATATCCCCGCCATGGTCTGGCGCGAGATACGCCCCTTGAGCGAAGACTGTCTGCTGGCGGTGCTGTCGGACCGGCATTACGACCCCGACGCGTACGTCCGGGACTTTCCGGCGTTTCTGCGGCTCTTCGCGGAGGGACCGGACGGCTGAGGCAAACCGTCCCCCGGGCGGCCGCGCTCAATTTCTCGACAGGAGGAGATCCGCATGACGCTGCTTGTCACCGGCGGCGCGGGCTTCATCGGCAGCAATTTTCTTTACCGCACGGCCGAACGGGAGCCCGAAACGCGCCTTGTCTGCGTCGACAAACTCACCTACGCCGCGAACCCCGCGACGCTCGCCCCGCTCATTGAGCAGGGGCTTGTCCGTTTTTACCGGACGGACGTCTGCGACCGCGGGGCGGTCTTTTCCGTTTTTGAAGAGACCCGACCCGACGCCGTCGTACACTTCGCGGCAGAAAGCCACGTGGACCGCTCGATCGCCGACCCCTCCGTCTTTCTGAAAACGAACGTGACGGGCACGGGCGTGCTGCTCGACGCGTGCCGCGCCTTCGGCGTCGTCCGCTTTCACCAGATCTCCACAGACGAAGTCTACGGGGACCTGCCGCTGACCGGCGGCGATCCCTTTACGGAGGCTTCTCCCCTGAGACCCGGCTCCCCCTACGCCGCGTCGAAGGCGGCGGCCGATCTGCTGGCGCTCTCTTACGCGCACACCTACGGTCTGCCCGTCACGGTATCGCGCTGCTCCAACAACTACGGCCGCTTTCAGAACCCCGAAAAACTGATCCCGCGCATGATCGCCCGCGCCCTCGCGGGCAAAACGCTGCCCGTATACGGCACGGGAAAAAACGTGCGCGACTGGCTGCACGTAACGGACCACTGCGACGCCGTCCGCCTGATCCTGCGGCGGGGCGTTCCGGGCGAGATCTATAACGTCGGGGGCGGTTTTGAGATCGACAATCTGAGCCTTGTCAAACGCCTGTGCCGGCTGCTGGACGCGCCCGAAACGCTCATCGGCTTTGTCCCGGACCGCAGGGGCCACGACCTGCGCTACGCCGTGGACGCGAAAAAGCTCCGCAGCCTTGGCTGGGAGCCCGGAACAGATTTTGAGACCGGTCTCAAAGAGACCGTTTTATGGTACTTAAACAACCGGGATTGGTGGGCCCCGCTGCAGGAGCGGGCGGATCAGGGCTCGCTCTGACCGTCCCCCAGAACGGTCTCGGTCTGCCGGGGCGGGGCGCGCCGCGCCTCGGCGAACGTTTTATACAGATACGCGCCGAGCACCCGCAGCAGGAGCAGCAGCTCAAACGCGAAAAAGAACAGCGACGCCGCGGCCCATAAGAGCGGCTCCCGCCGCCCCTGGGCGAGCCCTGCCAGGGCAAAGCCCGCGCTCACGGCAAAAAGCAGCGCCGACAGCGAAGCCGCAGCGGAGATGAAACGGAGCGGGAAGGCGGAATGGGTGAACACGGCGTCCAGCGCAAGGCGCAGCTTTTTGATCACCGTATAGCCCGACGAGCCCGCCGCGCGGGCGAAGCGCTCATGATAGACGACGCTGCGTCTGAGTCCCATGTTTGAGACGACGCAGGGAAGATAATAATACGTTTCGGTATGTGCCAGCAGCTGCCCGATCGCCTTGCGGCTCATCAGACGGTAGTTCGCGTGCTCCGGGATCTGCCCCGTGCCGGCGACGGTCATCAGCCTGTAGAACAGACCGGAGGAAAGGCGCTCGAAAAAAGGATCGTCCTTTCTGCGGGACCGCACGCCCAGAACGAGCTCATCCCCGGCGAAAAAGCGCCGGAGCATCTCATCCACGGCGTTTACGTCGTCCTGCAGGTCGGAATCCATCGTGATCGCGCAGTCGCAGCGCGTTTCGGCGTAGGAAAGCCCCGCGAGCAGCGTGTTCTGTTCCCCGGCGTTATGCGCCATTTTGATCCCGACGACGCGTCCGTCCGACGTTCGGGCGGCTTCGATCGCGGCCCAGGTGCCGTCCGACGAACCGTCGTCCAGCAGAACAAGGCGGCTTTCCCGGGAGACGAGCCCCTCACGGGAGAGCGCGTCGAGCTTGCCGAGAAACGCCGGCACGCTCACGGGCAGCACCTCGGCGTCGTTGTAGCACGGCACGATAAAATAGAGACGGGTCTGCCCCGGGCTTCGTCCGTTCACGGTTTTTCCCCCTTTTATCCCGGAGGCGCCGCCGCCTCTCGGGGGTCTTTCTGCACGCTTCGCGCCGACGTTTACGCGCCTGCCGCCCGGACGGGGCGAGGCGCTTCGTCTTTATTATTATAGCGCAAACCGGGGCAAAAAGCAATCTTCTTTTCTTCGGCGCTTTGGCGGTGCGCGCCGAAAGTTCTTCTTTACATTTTTACGGCCGCATGATAAAATTCAGAAAAACAACTCTTTACGGGGGGAAGCATCCGACCATGGCAAACACGTTACGTTCCCGCCTTCGCGACCCCGTTTTCCGAAAGGATCTCACAGCCGTCTGCGCCTTTCTCGCCGTATTCGGGCTGATCGCGCTCACGCTCAGAAACGGCGTCGGCATCACGGACGAGGGCTTTTACTATACGGTGGTAGAGCGCGTGCTGCGGGGGGACAGACTGATCGCGGACGAGTGGCAGGTAACGCAGCTGCAGTCCGTTCTTGTCGTATTCCCGTACAGGCTGTGCACGCTGCTGCTCGGCGGCACACAGGGGATCGTGCCGGCCATGCGGGGCCTTTTCGTTTTGTACCAGTTCGTTCTGGGGCTGCACCTGTGGCGGCGCATGCGGGCATGGGGATACCCGGCCCTGCTGTTCATTCTGACGCTCTGCGCCTTCGGACCGCTGTTCACGTTCATCTATTACAACATCGCCCTGAACGCGGCGGCGATCGTCGCCACGGAGCTGTTCTTCTCTCCCGCGCCGCCCGGAAGGCCGAAGCTCGTGTTTCTCGGCTTCGTCGCGGCGGTCGGGGTCGTGGCGGAGCCCCTGCTGAGCATCGCCTACTTTGCCTATACGCTGCAGGTATGGTTCCTGCGGCTGCGCAGAAAAACAAAAGGGAACAACGTAAGCCTTCCGCTGCCGACGGTCCGCGTCTGGGCGTGGCTCACCGTCGGCGTCGCGATCGCCGCCGGCGTGTTTCTGACCTATCTGCTGCGATCCTACGGCTGGAACCTCCGCGTTCTCTTCGACAGCGTTCCCTACATTTTTACGGACTATGAGTATAATTTCGGCATGTTCGGCGAAAACAGCCATTTCAGCCGTCTGTTCACCCTGCTCAAAAAATCTCCGTATTATTTCGGCTACGTCAACACCGCGATCGCCCTGCTGAACCTCGGCTTCGCCGCGTGGCTGCGGATAAAGGGCAAAGGAAAGCGGCTCGGCCGCTGCGCCTTTCTGATCGCCACCGCTTCGGCGGCGTTCGCGTATCTGCGCGCGGCGGTCCTCTGCTTTTTCTTCGGCAAGGGCACGCCGATCATCTTTTACGTGCTGATCAGCGGCTTCGGACTGCCGCTCTTCGTTTACACCGCCGTACTGCTGCTGATCTCTCAGGCGCCCCCGCCGTGGGCCTCCGCCTTTCTGCATCTGAGCGTTACGCTCTCCCTGCTCGTGGATTTCTCCTCCGACGCGTGTCTGGCCTACGGGGGCGTTCTTTCGATCCTGCCCGCGCTCGTTTTACTGGCCGACTGCGGAAAGCGCTGTCACGCCCACCTCAGAAACAGGCTGACCCGCGCGTTCCCGTCCCTCGCGGGCAAAAGAGGGCCGGCGTTTCTGCTGGAGGCGTTCCGGGCGGAATGCCTGCCGCCGGCGCAAAAGTCCCCCGCCGGAAAGAAAAAGAACACAAAAACAAAAACGAAAGCGAAAGCAAAAACGAACAAAAACCCCGAACGCGGGAAAAAGGCCGACGCGCTCCCGGCGCGGCTCTTCCGTTCGGGCGCCGTGCGGATGCTCTCGGTCAGGCTCTGCGGCGCGGCGCTCGCGCTCGCCGTTTGCTTCTGTTCGGCCGAGAACCTGACCATGCGCGTGGCGGTGCCGTTCATCGAGCGCTTCGCCATTTCAAAAAACGCGTGGGAGCCGCTGGACCGCACGCTGCAAAACGGCCCGCTGAAGGGGATCCGCACCGCGGCGAACGTCGCCGAGCTCTACGAAAAGACCCTCGCCGACCTCGACACGTTCCGGAACGGCAGACCCGGCCCGCTATACGTTGACGGCCGCTGCCCGCTGCCGTACCTTTACACGGGCCGCCCGATCGGCGTCTATTCCGCCTGGTATGTGGAGGAGGACAATCCCTCCCGCGTCGTGTTTTACTGGAAGCTCTATCCGGAGCGGATCCCGGCGTATATCTACGTTCCGAAGTACAACGCCTCGAACTATATACTGCTGCCGAAAGAAGAGACAGACGAAAAGCTCAGGCGGCTCACCGGCTTTTTCGACTGTGAGGTCACGGACGGGCAGGCCGGCTACATTCTGCGGATCGACGGCGTAAAAACGCTCGACTGGCCCGATTCGCCCCTGCCGCGGTAAGAGGGAGGTCGCCATGTATCAACGACCGTTTTTCCGGATCTCCGCCGCCCTGCTGCTGGCTTCTCTCGCGTTTCTGCGTCTTGCGCCGCTTTTTTTCACGCCCGCCGCCGCGGCGGACCCGATCCGGGAGATCGATATCGGGATCCGGCCCTCCGCCTTCGACCGGCTGACCTCAAACGAAGAGGAGCCCGTCGTCCGTGTGCTGCTCAAGGGGTCGGGGGGAGAAAGATGCGGCGCGAAGCTCAGCCTGCGCGGCGCAGCCAGCAAGGGGATCGGCCTTATGTCCCCCGCAAAGCGCGTCCCGCTGGAGCTCAGCCCGGCCCGCGCCGACGCGGTCTCCGAAAACCTGTCGAACACCTCGATCAAACTCATCAACGCCTACACGCCGCACCGACTTCTGGGCGAGTATCTCGCCCTTATGATGTACGAAGCGCTCGGGATCCCGACCCCGGCGCACGAGCTGCTGTTTCTCCGTTTCAACGGCGTCGATTTCGGCCTGTATCTCGCGAGCGAGGCCGTGAACGAGACCTTTCTCGAAAAAACCTTTCCGGACGGCGCGGGTTCGCTTTATAAGGCGGATTACGAGATCCGGGGAGGGGGCTACTCCGTCTCCTCCTGGTTCGGGGCGCTTCGCCCCGTCGCAGACCGCGGCGGCGAACGGCTCGCCGCGCTCATCGACGCGCTGAACCGCCGGGAGGGGTACGAAGCGTATCTGGACGTAGACGAGGTCCTGCGGTACTTCGCCTGTCTCGCCGTATGGGGCGCGAACGGCTCGTTTCTGACGGAGGGCAGCAACTTTTACCTATGCGACAACGGCGAACGCTTCATACTGATCCCCTGGGACAGCAGCGAGGCTTTCGCCGCATACCCGACCGAAAACGGACTCGGGCATTATCAGATGGAGCAGTGGGAGGAGGATTATTCCCCGCCCCTTTTCACCCTGCTGACCGAAAAGGAGGCCTACCGGGACCGTTACCTCGGCTACGTGCGGCAGCTCAACGACGCTTTTCTGTCGCCGGAACGGCTCGACCCCCTGTTCAACCGTCTGGCCGGGCAGATCCGCCCCTACCTGCTGCGCGACTCCTCCATGTTTTTCAACAAGCCCTACTCCCTGCCGGCCCAGCCGGAGGAAAACAGCTACGGCACAATAGGCGCGCTGCTCTCGATCCTGCACCGGATCCATGAAAACCTGAACGACCAGCTTGCCGGAAAAACGGACGTTTTCTACAGCGTCTCCGCCTACCCGGAGGGCTATGATTTTACGGAAGACCTCGATACGATCGCGGCGTACTTTGCTTCGAATTCCCCCCTGCTCGATCCGGAGCTGCCGGAAAAGATACGCGCCGCCTACCCCGCGTGGTGCCGTGAAAACGGCATGCTGCCGCTGGACGCGGACGACCCCGCCGAGATCGCGGTCTCCGCGGCGGCGCTCACCCTGGCGTTTGCCGCGGCGGCGCTCTTCGGCAGACGCGGCAAACGCGGGAAGAAAGGACGGTAACAGACGAATGCAGTTCAGACAGGAGCTCAAATACGTGATCTCCGAGCCCGAAAGGATTCTGCTCCTCCGGCGGCTGAACGGGGCGCTCGCTCCGGACCCCTACGCCCGGCCGGACGGGACCTATCTCGTACGCACGCTCTATTTCGACGACCTTTTTTCCACCGCCCTCAGAGACGCTGAGGAGGGCGCGCCCTGCCGGCAGAAATACAGGCTGCGCATGTATAACGGCGAGAGCGGCTTTCTGCGGCTCGAACGGAAGATAAAGCGGATGGAAGCGGGCGCCAAGCCCTCGGCGACGGTCAGCCGCGCCGAAGCGGACATGCTGATCCGCGGCGACTTCGCCTTCTTAGCCGAAAAAAGCGACCCGTTTCTGCTCAGGGCCTACGCCGACGCCCGCAGCGGCGCGCTGCGCCCCCGCCGCATTCTGGAATACACCCGCGCCGCGTTCGTCGCGGGCGAAGACGCGCGCGTCACCGTGGACAGCGGCATACGCGTCTCGGAACGCGTCTGCGGTTTTTTCGACGCGCGCCTCGCGGGTCGTCCGCTTTCGGGACGGGACGGGCAGTGCGTGCTCGAGATCAAATACGGCGATTTTCTGCCGGGGTGGCTGCCGGCGCTGCTCGACGTCGGGAACCGGCCGCGCACGGCGTTCAGCAAATTCGCCGGCGGTGCTTTTTACGAATAAAAAACGGAGGGATCGATATGCTCAGGATCAGCTTTGAAGAAATTTTTCAATCCAACTTTCTGGAACGCATCACGCAGCTTTCCCTGCTCGACTGCGTCGCGGCGCTTGTGCTCGCCTTCGCCGTCGGGCTGTTTATCCGCCTGATCTACAAAAAGACCTTTTCGGGGGTCGTCTACTCCGGCAGCTTCAGCCTGTCGCTCGTCGCCATGACCATGATCACGGCGCTTATCATCGTGGGCGTGACCTCCAACGTCGTGCTCTCTCTCGGTATGGTGGGGGCGCTCTCCATCGTGCGCTTCCGTTCCGCGATCAAGGACCCGATCGACATCGTATTTCTCTTCTGGTCGATCAGCGAGGGCATTCTCTGCGGGGCGGGGCTGATCCCGCTGGCGCTCGGCGGCGCGGCGCTCATCGGCGTTCTGCTCCTCGTCTTCTCAAAAATAAAGGAGACGGAGGACGCCTACCTGCTGATCGTCCGCTTTACGGACCCGAAGTCGGAAAAGCAGATCCGCGAGATCACGGAAAAGGCCGTAAAACGGTCGCGCGTCCGTTCGAAGACCGTCTCGGAAGGCTCCGACGCCGAGCTGATCCTGGACGTGCGCGTTCAGGCGGGCGAAACAGATTTCGTACGGAAGCTGAGCGAGCTCCCCGCGGTCGTCTCGGCGACCCTCGTAAGCGCAGACGGCACGTACGCGTCCTGAGCCCCTCCAGCAAAGAAAGATCCGGGACCCCCGGCCGGGGGTCCTCTTTTCTTCCCCGTCTTGACAAAGCCGACGACTGATGCTATTATTTATATATATATTTTATTTTTGATTTTTTTTGGCGCGCGGCAGCGAGCGCGCACGGGAAAGGAACGTATCGCAATGCGGAACGTCTATTTTGTTCAGGTGGATATCTCCGCCTCGCTCGGGGCCGAAAGCGCCTACCTGCCCTATACGGCGGGCATTCTCGCCGCGAACGCGTGGCGCAGCGAAACGGTGAAAACCGCGTTCCGGATGAAGGAATTCATTTTTCTCAGAGAGGATCCGGCCGCGGTCGCGGCGCGGATGGAGGATCCCGCCGCGGTCGCCTTTTCCAATTACTGCTGGAACACGGAATACAACAAGCTGCTGGCGAAAGAGGTCAAGGCCCGCTTCCCCGGCTGCGTCACGGTCTTCGGCGGGCACAACGTGCCGAACGACGAGAGCTTTCTGGAGCAGTTCCCGTATATCGATATCCTCTGCCACGGCGAGGGGGAGGACACCGTCCGCGTGCTGCTGGAGACGCTCGCCGTGAGCGGCGGTCTCTCCGCCGTGCCGAACATCTCCTACCGCCTGCCGGGGGGCGGCTTTGCCCGCACCGAAGCTATGTGTCAGAAGACGCTCGACTACCCCTCCCCGTATCTTGACGGGTGGTTCGATCCGATCGTGGCGGCCCACCCCGAGATCACCTTCAACGCCATTCTGGAGACGAGCCGCGGCTGCCCGAACCGCTGCGCCTACTGCGACTGGGGGCTGCTCAGATCCCGCACCCGCCTGTTCCCGCTCGAGCGCGTAAAGGCGGAGATCCGCTGGTTCGCCGAGCATAAGATCGCCTTCGTCTGGGGCGCGGATGCGAACTTCGGCATGTTCGACCGCGACCTTGAGATCGCGGACGCGCTCGTTGAGGCGAAGGAGACGACGGGCTACCCCGAGCGCATGCGCATGAACTACGCGAAAAACAACGCGGACAACGTTTTCGCCATCGTGAAAAAATTCAAGAAGTGCGAATTCGACCGCATCGGCGCCACGCTCTCCTTTCAGAGCCTGTCGCCGACGGTGCTGAGAAACATCGGCCGCACGAACCGCGACCTCGATTTCTACCGCGACCTGCTCACAAAATACAACACCGAGAACATGAAGACCTACTCGGAGCTGATCCTGGGCCTGCCGGGGGAGACCTACGAAAGCTTTATCAAAGGCATCGCGACGCTCTTCGAGATCGGCCAGCACTTCGTGTTCGAGGTATACGGCTGCATCCTGCTGCCGAACGCGCAGATGGGGCAGAAGGATTACGTGGAGCGCTTCGGCATCAAAACCGTAAAAAGCGAGATCATCCGCCCCCACTTTCACGAAGACGCCTTCGACGTAAAGGAGTACAACACCATCATTGTGGAAACGGACAGCATGCCCCGCGAGATGTGGGTGCGCTCCACGGTCTTCTTCTACCTCGCGAAGGCCTTTCACGGCAACGGCCTGCTGCGCGCGTTCGCCATCTACCTCTATCAGGAGAAGGGCGTGCCCTACGAGGTCTTTTACGACGGGGCGCTCACCTACCTCGAGGAGCATCCCGCGTTTTTCACTTCAAAGCTCTTCGCCGATATCCGCGCCCACGCGGACGAGCAGAGCCGGGGCGTGAACAACCCGCGCCTGACCTTCGCCCCCTGCGGCGACGTGATCTGGGACGACCACGAATACGCGGTGCTGCACATTTTATCGCGGCTCGACGATTTCTATGAGGAGCTGCTGCCCTACCTGAAGCGCTTCGATATCGCGCCGGATATCTTCGCGGATCTTCTGGCCTACCAGCGCGCGGTCCTGCGCCGCCCGAACGACAGAGAGGCCGTCGTGCCCCTCCGCTACGACGTGCACGGTTTTCTGAGCGACGTGTACGTCAACCGCCCGCACCCGCTCGAAAAAAAGAAACACGTCCTCACGCTCCGCGATCCCGCCGTGCAGACGACCTGGCCCGATTTCGGCAAATACGTCGTATGGTACGGCCGCATGGGCTGGGGCTCCTATAAAGAAAACGTCTCCGCCGCCTCTGCCGGCGGGGCGGACCTGTGAAAACGGAAGGGAACGGCTCTCCCATGAAAAAAACGATCTATCTGGTCCAGGTCAACGTAACGTACAGCGACTTCATCGCCTACCTGCCCTACGCCGCCGGCTGCATACAGGCCTACGCCGAATCGGACGCGGAGCTCATGAAAAGCTACCGCTTCGGCGACATCCTCTATATGCGAAAGACGGTCGACGAGGCGCTGGAGGAGATCCGCGACCCCTATCTTGTGGGCTTTTCCTGTTACGTCTGGAACATGGAATACAACAAAGCGCTCGCAAGGCGCGTGAAAGAGAAGTACCCGGACTGCCTCATCGTCTTCGGCGGGCACAACATCCCCTTTGACGCCTCCCTGCTCGAAACGCAGCCGTATATCGATTTTCTGATGCACGGCGAGGGCGAATTCGGCTTTGTGCGCCTGCTGCGGGCGCTTAAAAACGGCGACGACCTCTTAACGCTGCGCGATCTCTCTCTTAGGGTCGGCGGCAGGTGCGTAACGCTGCCGCAAAGCGAAAAGCCGGAGCCGCTCGACGGCCTCGTTTCGCCCTACATGGCGGGCCTCTTCGACCGCATGCTGAAGGAATACCCCACCGTGCAGTTTCAGGGAACGCTCGAAACGAACCGGGGCTGCCCCTACACCTGCGCATTCTGCGACTGGTGCTTTACGGAGCGCATCCGCTTTTTCCCGATGGAGAAGATCCGGGGCGAGATCCTGTGGATGTCGGAGCACGGCATCCCCTACTGCTACTGCGCGGACGCGAACTTCGGCATCGCCGAACGGGATATGGAGATCGCCCGCTGGGTCGTGGAATGCAACCAAAAGACCGGATTCCCGCGCATTTTCAAGCCCTGCTACGCAAAGCAGTCCGACGAGCGCGTCTTCCGCATCGGCAAATATCTGAACGAACACGGCGTGGACAAGGGCGTGACCCTCGCCTACCAGTCCATGAACGAGCAGGTGCTCGAAAACATCGGCAGGCGCAATCTTGACATCGAATACTTCACGAACCTCAACGCCCGCTATACGGAGGCCGGCATCCCCACCTACACGGAGCTGATCCTCGGCCTGCCGGGCGAGACCTACGACAGCTTCTGTCACGGTCTGTGCGGCCTGCTCGAGGCGGGGCAGCACAACTCCATGACGGTATATACCTGTCAGGTCTACTGCAACTCCCCCCTGGCGCAGCCGGCATACAGCAAAAAATTCGGCATCCGCTGGGAGCGGCAGAAGCTGCACGGCATCCACTACCCCGCGAACTTCAACGGCGTGCAGGAATACTACGACGTGGTCGTGGAGACCAAAGACATGAGCAAGGCCGACTGGGTGCGCGCCAACATGTTCTCCGTCTGTCTGCAGAGCTGCCACCACCTGGGGCTGCTGCGCTGCTTCGCCATCTACTGCCGCTATGAGCTCGGCATATCCTACTACGATTTCTATAACCGCCTGCTGGCCTATATCTTTTCGGCCGGGGGGACCTATATCCGGGATCTCTACGAGGAGATCCGCCGCAAGACGGACGACACCGAGCATTCGGACTGGTGCTACCAGAACGACGTATTCAGCAAGGTCGGCTGGTATTTCGAGGAGGGCATTTTTCTCGATCTCGCTTATCACATCGATCTGTTCTGGCGGGATATACGCCCCTTTCTCGATACGCTCGGCATAGACGCCGAGGTTCTGCCGGCGCTGCTCGCCTACCAGCGGCAGATCCTGCGCTTTCCGGGGCAGCGCACCGTTCTCATTGAGAACGACTACGATTTCTATCACTACTTTGACCGCATCTACGACGAGGCCTACGCCCCGCTCGAGAAAAAGCGGAACCGCCTGACGGTGACCGTCGAAAAGCAGATCGACGACTGGGCGACCTACGCGCGCGAGATCATCTGGTACGGCAAACGGCGCAGCGCCACGCTCCTGACCAACCCGCGCGAACACATCGCATTCACGGTTTTATGAGGGCCGAAAGGACCGGAGGGACCGATCTTATGAAAAACGTATACATGGTACAGGCCTCCACCACCTACGGGGGCAACATCTTCAAATCCGCCTACCTCCCCTACGCGGCGGGGCTGCTCGTGGCCTACGCGTGGGAGGATCCGGTCATCCGGCGGGAATACCGCTTCCGCCGCTTTGTCTTCACCAAAGAGAACGTGGCCGAGGCGGCGGCCTCCTTTGAAGAGCCCGCGGTCGTGGGCTTCTCGAACTACATCTGGAACACCGAGTACAACAAGGCCCTCGCGAAGGAGGTAAAACGCCTGCACCCGGACTGCGCGATCGTGTTCGGCGGGCACAACGTGCCGCCAGGCGAAGCGTTCCTGCGCGACTTCGATTATATAGACTACCTGATCCACCTCGAGGGGGAGGAGGCGTTCCGCTCGCTGCTGCTCTCGCTCGCGACGGGCGCTCCCGCTCTCTCCGGGATCAAAAATCTATCCTTCCGCGCGCCGGAGGGCGGCTTCGTCAACAACGAAACCGAGGTGCTGGACCGCACCGACTACCCCTCCCCGTATCTCAGCGGCGTATTCGACCCGATCCTACGGGAACACCCCGACATGCAGCTCGACGCGATCCTAGAGACGAGCCGCGGCTGTCCGCGCAACTGCGCCTACTGCGACTGGGGCTGCACCGATTCCTTTGTAAAGCTCTTTCCCATGGAGCGCGTACTGGCCGAGATCGAATGGTTCGGCAAAAACCATATCGCCTTTCTCTGGGGCGCGGACGCGAACTTCGGCGCCGTGGAGCGGGACGAGCTGATCGCGGATAAGCTGATCGAGACGCGCAAAAAATACGGCTGCCCGGAGCGCATCCGCACGAACTACGCCAAAAACCAGTACGAGCGCGTGTTCCGCATCAGCAGCAAGCTCGAGAGCGTGGGACTGACGAAGGAGGGCGCGACGCTCTCCTTTCAGAGCCTGAATCCCAAAACGCTCAGAGCGATCGGCAGATACAACATGAGCTTCGACACCTTCCGGGATCTGATGCGCAGGTATCAGTCGGCGGGCGTCACGACCTATTCCGAGCTGATCCTCGGCCTGCCGGAGGAGACCTACGAATCCTTCTGCGGCGGCGTCGGCAAGCTGCTGGAGCTCGGCCAGCACCGGCTGATCAACGTCTACAACTGCGAGATACTGCCGAACTCCCCGATGGCCGAGCCCACCTACCGCGAGAAATACGGCATCCGCACCGCGAACGTCAACTTCCTGATCGCGCACTCCAGCGCGAACCCCGAGATCACCGAGCGCACGAATTACGTCGTCGCCACAAACACGATGTCCCCCGAAGAGTGGGTGCGCGCCAACATCTTCACCTGCTTTGAAAAGACCTTCCATCACTACGGTCTGCTGGTCTTCGTCGCGGTATATCTCTACTACGAAAAGCAGGTCCCCTACGAGCGCTTTTATAATGACCTGATCTCGCTCTCGCACGAGAGCGGCGAGCATCTGCTGAACAACGCCTACGCGTTTCTGACGCGTTTTTATAACGACGTGATCGCGGAAAACCCCATACGGCTCTACACCAACGACCTCTACGGCAAGATTACCTGGGATCCGGAGCATACGCCCTTTATGGACATCATCTACCGGCTCGAGGACTACTACCGCGCCGTAAAGCCCCTCGTCGCCGCGTACGGCGTGGAGGAGCCGGTGCTGGAAGAGCTCTTCCGCTACCAGCTCACCATGCTCAAGCGCCCCGGAAAGAATCATTTTAAGGAGACCTTCTCCCGCGACTGGCCCGCCTATTTCGAGCGCGCCATGAGCGGCGAACGCACGCCGCCTGAGAAAAAGAAGATCGCCGTCGCGGTAGAGAACGAGACCCACCCCGAAACATGGGTGGATTTCGCGATCGAGGCCGCCTGGTTCGGCAAGAACGGCAACTCCTTCAACCCGGGCGTCACCGTCCGGGAGCTCCCGGAAGGGGGCGGCGCGGATGTATGAATTTCAAAATGCCAGCGTGATGATGGGCGCCGTCACCGAAACGGATCCGCTGCGCGAGACCGTTCTTGAGATCCTGCGGCTGACCCCGCACGGGGACTTAAAAGAGATCATCATCGGCTATTCGCAGCACGTAACGCCCGAGAGCCTCGCCGTGGTGCGGGAGCTCGCGGCAATGGACACGGACGTGCCGATCGTAACCTTTATGCAGAAGCGGCGCGGCATCTCGGGACTTGTGGACATGATCGAAGCCGCCCGCGGCTCGCACTGCATCCTCGTCGCCTCCGACCTCGCGCAGGATCTTTCGATCGTGCCCCGCATGATCGAAGAAGCGAAGAAGGACGGCGGCGTGATCGTATCCGCCTCGCGCTGGCTGGACGGCTGCAATTTTTACGGCTACGGCAAATTCAAAAAACTCCTGAACCGATCGGCGCAGATCTTTCTCAAAGTCCTCTTCGGCTCAAATATCACGGATTTCACGAACCCGGTGCAGATCGTGCCGACGGAAGTCTATCAGTCGATCGAATTCGAAAACGAGGGCTTTCCGATCCTCATCGAGATGGTCTTAAAGCCCCTCAGGCTCGGCTTCCGCTTTTCGGAGATCCCGACAAACTGCTACGCGCGAAAGCAGGGAAAGAGCAACAACTCCTTCCGGCAGACCGCGCAGTACTTCACCACCGCCCTGCACGTCCGTTTTATGAAGAAAGAGGCGATCCTGAAAGCCGATTCGCCCCTTTACCGACGGCTCTTCGGCAGGGACTGATCCCAAAAAAACGACAAGGAGGGGGGGACCGCTATGAAGCTGCTGCTGATCTATCCCCCGCAGTGGATCCCGACCAGCCCGTATCTCTCGGTGCCGCTCCTGGCGGGTCAGCTCAAAGCA
>CADBOC010000029.1 GCA_902796175.1 Oscillospiraceae bacterium
AAATCGTAAGATTCAATTCACCTTATCGTAAGGTTGGGGGTATATACTGAACCTGAAAATGATAAAAGGGAGCGTTTTTATGACGATTCTGGAATGTAAGAACCTGACGAAAGAATATTACAGCGGTGAAAACGTGATCAAGGCGGTGGATGACGCCAATCTTACCTTTGAACAGGGCGAGTTTACCGCCATCACCGGCCCCAGCGGTTCGGGAAAATCCACGCTGCTGCACGTGCTCAGCAGTCTGGCGAATCCCACCTCCGGCGAGGTGATCTACAACGGGGAATCACTCAAAAAATACAACGACAAACAGCTTTCCATCCTGCGCCGGCGGCGCTTCGGCTTCGTGTTTCAGGCGTACAATCTGGTGCAGGAGCTTACCGGCATGGAGAATATTCTGCTCCCTGTAATGCTGGACAAGAAATCGCCGGACGAAGCGTATCTCAACAAGCTGACCGAGGTGCTGGGGATCGAAGACCGCCTGTCGCACCTGCCCTCCGCCATGTCGGGCGGCCAGCAGCAGCGTATCGCCATCGCCCGGGCGCTGGCGAACAAGCCCGCCATTCTGTTCGCGGACGAGCCCACCGGGAATCTGGACGGCAAGTCCGGGCGGGAGGTGCTGACACTCCTGAAATATGTGAGCGCCGAATTCGGGATCACGCTGATCCTTGTCACCCATGACCTGAACGTCGCCGAGCAGGCGGACCGGATCCTGACGCTCTCGGACGGAAAAGTGGTCCGCGATACCGGGGAGGCGGCGCAATGAAACGGCTGACCGCGGGCGCTTTCGCGCGTCAGAGTCTGAAAAAGCGCAAGAAGCGGTACGCCGCGCTGATTGCGGGCATTATCCTTTCGATGGTGTTTTCCTCCGGCACGCTGTTTTTCGTCTCGTGCCTGTCGTCCTCAAAAAAAGAGATCCGTCAGCGGGATTTCGGCACGGCGGACAAGATCGCCTTCGAACTGACGGAGGAAAGCTTTCGGCAGCTGACCGGGCAGAACCCCGGCGTGGAATACGGCGTCGCCCATATGCTGGGCTTTGCGTATACGGAAGAACAGGAAGAAGGGGCGGCTGTGGGCCGGCTGGATGAAACCGCAAAAGAATACTACCGGCCCGTCGTGCTGGAAGGCCGCTGGCCGGAAGCCGAGGGCGAAATCGCCGCGGAGCGGGACGCGCTGCTCAGAATGGGCCTTGCAGACGCAAAAACCGGAGATACGCTCACGCTGAACCTTCTGGCGCAGAACGGCCCGGGCGAACTGGCCGAAACGCCGGTCGCGAAGCGTTATACGCTGGTGGGGATCCTCGGCGATAAGCGGAAGAATCTGACGCTGAGCTACCCGGACAGCAACCAATACCTGCCCGCGCTGCTGGCAAGCGACAAAGAATCGGTTGAAATCGGCGGAAAAGAAGCGCTGACGGCGTATATCAGAACGCCGCCGAACTATGATCTGAAGCTGAACGCCGCCGTAATGGCGGTGGACGAATCCGCCGCGTGGCAGACGCTGAACGATCTGACCGGGCAAACGGTCTATTCCGCCCTCCTGTCCGGCGTGCTGACGCTGGCGTCGGGCCTTGGCATCGTCAACGCCTTCCATGCGGACCTGCTCGAGCGCAAACGGCAGATCGGACTCCTGCGGGCGGTCGGTGCCACAAAACGGCAGATCGTGGGGATCTACGGTCGGGAAACGCTGGCGCTGGGTCTGATCTGCGCCCCGGTGAGCCTGTGCCTCTCGTATTTCGGGGTAAAAATCATCACCGGTTTTATGGAGGATTTCATCTTTCTGCCCGCATGGGACGTACTGCTGGGAAGCGCGGCGGCAAGCTTTGTGTTCGTGCTGCTGGCGTCGCTGATCCCGCTGACGGCCGCCGCCCGGGTCAGCCCTATGCAGGCCATCCGCAATACGGAGCTGAACCGCAAAATGAAGCGGATGAAGATCCGCTCCAAAAAGCAGTTCAACGTTTCCTCTCTGCTGGCGGGGCGGAATCTGCGGTTTTATCGTCTGCGCACGGTTTTAACGGCGCTTATCCTGGCGGCGACGGTGTTCTTATCCTCTTACGCCTTCACGTTTCTGCTGGATCAGGCAAGCGGAGCCATTCCGCAACACAGCGATTACTACATTGCGCTGAGCGCCGACCAGCTCTACGAACCTTATCTGAATATCACCGGCGGCTACGGCTATACGGAAAACGACAAACAGACGCTGCTGCGAACCCCCGGCGTTCAGCGTGTGGACGGCGGCGCGGAGATCTACACCGTGGCGCGGTTTGAGACCGGCGGCGATTACTGGCGCATCGCCAAATACAGCTGGTGGCATACGCTGTTTCTTGAAAGCTATGAGGAGCTTGAGCTGCTGACGCCGCAGAATTACAGAGAGAAGCTGGACTCGGCCGAGTCGCGCAAATGGCGCGATTTTCATGAGAAGCTGGGGCTTACCGGCGAGCTGGTCCCGCTGCCGGTCAAAAGCCGGGAGGAAGACCGGATAGAAGAGCTGAAGCCCTATGTGCTGGAGGGAAAGCTCGACCCGAAAAAACTCAGCAGCGGCGAAGAGATCATCCTGATCGCGCCGGATACGCTCGGCTTCTGGATGGGGGATACCGGCGGCAACGGCTATTATACCAATGTAGCTTCGGCGGAAAACAAAAACGCGGAAGGGCTCGATCCGCTGGAAACGGCGCGGCGGCCCGTACACGCGGGCGACACGGTGACGCTGACCACGGTCACAGTCCCGCCGACGGACGGCGATCCTCTGGCCGGAGGCTATACCCGCACGGACAGGACCGTGAAGATCGGCGCGATCTGCAGAGAAAACGGGGTCGAACCTTATGAGGGCACGTCTGTCGTCGGCTTTTACACCACAACCCAGGGGCTTCGCAAGCTGGCGGACAGCTTCAAATACAAGCGGTTCAACGTCACGATGAAATATGACGTGACGGAGGAAACAGAGGAAACCATGACCACCGTCATCGACCGCATCACCAGCGGCGTTCCCGCCTACGTCTACTCGGCGTTCGCGTGGGCGAAGCAGGAACGGGCGGACCGCCGGCAGGCGACGGTCTCGGTGCTCGCCATTGTGATATTGATGCTTAGTATTGCGGGCAGCATGATCAACAACGCCCTTACGGCCCGCATCCGCGAAGGAAAACGGGAGATCGGCACCCTGCGGGCCGTGGGCGCCTCCGCCCGGGACCTTACGCGCTCCTATGTGCGGGAGCTGCTGTTCATGACGGGCTTCGGCTCCGCCGTCGGCCTTGCGGCGTTTTTCCTGCTGTGGTTTTGCGCGGGCTTTCTCGACTGGCTGCAATGGCGGCATACTGCCAAGCCCGTATTCGAGCCGCTGAAACTCTGGCAGACAGCTCTCGGCGTGCTGGCGCTGTTCGCCGTCTGCGCCGTCAATCTTCGTCTGCAAATACGGAAACACATGCGATACAGCATCGTGGAAAATATACGGGAGTTATGAGCTATGCAGGAACGCACAGTCAACCGATTCGCGTGGAAAAGCCTGTATCAAAACAGAAAAAAAACATCTGATCATGACGGGAGCTGCAAACCATGAAAAGAATGACGTTCCATACAATCATACGGCCGACGATCGTACTGTTCTTTTTGCTGTGTTTTACTCCCGTTTTCCGCGCAGCCGATACAGAGACTGATTCCCGACCGGAAGGATCGATGACGCAGCTCACGGAAGAAAACGATGAGGAACAAGCAGCAGAACCGGAAACCGTGACCGTCTGCGCGACAGTCCCGGCGGAACCGGAGCCAAAAACGGAGCCGCCGACCGCATCAGACCGCTCCGCGCCGCGGCTGATGGTAACGGAATACAGCCTCGACGCCGGCGTTCTCACGCCGGGTGAAGCCGGAAAGCTGACCGTTACGCTGAAAAACACGAATCATAAACGCGCGGTCTTCAATATTAAGCTAACGCTCTCGGATGAGAGCGGCGATCTGATCCAGACCGGGATGAACACCCGTTACGTGGACGCGGTTTACGCGGACGGCGCGTATACGCTGGAAGCGGAGCTCACGGCGCGCCACAACGCCGCCGTGGGCCGCCACCCCCTGACGCTGACCGCCGAATATGAGGACGACGGGTTTCAACCCTATTCTGCTTCCGATACGTTATATGTAGATGTACGGCAGCCCGCCGATCTCAGCTTTTCCGGCGCTGAGCTGCCCGCAAAGATCGTGGAGG
>CADBOC010000030.1 GCA_902796175.1 Oscillospiraceae bacterium
GGGTTTCCCGACGGCGGCATCAAAAGGCGGACTAGTCCCGGGGCGTCTTGCAGCCGCCCCCTACAGACGCGCCGTCGGCAAAAGCCATGCGGCAGGTATGATATTCATCCCGACAAATGCGGATTTGGCGGGCAGAAGATATCGCCTCCGGCGGGATGCGGCAGCGGTCTTTCAACCGTAGGGCGTGTGTTACAGGTGAGAAATGAGAAGTGAGAAGTGAAAACGGGCTTTGCCCGTACCCATTTTATTAAATCAAAACGCGAAGCGTTTTCCGACATTTCTCATTTCTCATTTCTCATTTCTAACTTCTGACTCGGGCATTCGGCGCGACAAATCCGGATCCATCGGGCTGTTGACCCGGGCGAAAGCCCGTTTACGCCATCGCCTTGATGTGATAGAGCTTTACGCTGTGCGGGGGCAGCTTCTGGCTGATCTCGCCGTTTGAGACGAAGGTGGTGTTCTCCCACACGTCGTATACGGTGTAGCGCTCGCTTTTCGGCAGGGTGACCCAGCCGAGCGACGTCAGCTCCGCCAGGCTGAAGGCGGCCTCGGCGGGGGAGCCGGATTTGTTGAAAAGGCAGACGGCGAGCTCGCGGTCCTTTAAGGGCTTTACGAGCACGTCCGTGCGCACGCCGGTCTTTACGCGGCGGCACTGTATGCCGAGCGGATCCTGGTCGATCGCGATGGCGCGGCGGTTTGTCACCGTTCTGAGCGTTTTGTTCAGCATGTCGGGGCGGCCGTCCGGCAGCAGGAATTCGCGCGGGTCGTTGCCGAGGATGAGAGGCGCCGAAAGCATGCACCAAACGGAGAAATGGGCGCGGTTTTCGTCGTCCGTCAGGTCGCCGTTGCCGACCTCCAGCATATCGGGGTCGTTCCAGTGGCCGGGTCCGGCGTATTTCTGCAGGCGCACCGCGATCTCGTAACAGAAGAGGATCGACTTCCACGTCGGGCGGATGTCGGGCGAGACGCGCCATAAATTGCCGGCCTCCGCGCCCCAGCGCCAGGGCATGTGCAGACCCCATTCGCAGATCGAAAAGCAGATCGGCTTGACCGGGGTCCCGTTTTCTGCGGCGACCGTCTCGGCGGCGGCGGCGAGCGCGCGGCCCATTTTGCGGTACTGCGCCGCGGCGGAATCGGCGGGGGAGGCGATGGGATTGCGGATGCGCAGATTCACCTTGCCGGCGGGCAGCGCGACCGCGGTCTGCGCCTTGCCGTCGTGCGAAGCGCCGCGCGTCGGCGGAAAGGTGATCGCGGCGGCGGGAACGCCGTTCACCTCCAATTCCGCGTATTTTGAAAACAGACGGTGGTTGCGGGTGTAGACCGTCAGCAGGTATTCGCCCCCGGTCGGGATAGAAACGTCGTACCATACGATGCTCCCCCCGGCTGAATCGAGGCCCGTGACATACGCGCCGTCGCCGGAGAGACGTTCGTCATGAAGGATCTCGGCGTCGCCCCTTAGCTGCGCGGTATCCGGCCCGAGTTCGATCGTCGGTTCGCCCGGGCGGGTGAGCGTGATGCGCCGCACCTCGGGCGCCGCGGTCGGGATCGGCACGTTGTGGCAGAAGTCGTATTTCAGGTATTCAACGCCCCACTCGGCGAAGGAGGCGGCGTCCGTCTCCTCATACCCAAGCGACGCGGGCAGATCCTCGCAGGTGTGCGTGCCGTTGGAGGAATAGAGCCCCAGCTTGAATCCGAGGGCGTTGATCTTTTCCCTGAGCGCCGGAACGCCGGAGGGGAAGGTGAGGGGGTCGGCCTGCAGGCGGCCTTCGGCGTCGCGTTCGGCCGCCATCCAGCAGTCGTCCACGTTCACGTATTCGTAGCCGAGCTCACCGAGGGCGGCGGCCTTCATGGCCTCGGCGACCGAGACCACCGTATTTTCGTCGATCCCTCTGCCGAAGCGGTTCCAGCTCGCCCAGCCCATGGGCGGTGTGAGCGCCGCGCCGTTGGCGGCCCCCGGGGCGCCGGCAGGGTGGTAATTTGCGAGCTTTGCCAGCTTTTTCGCCGCGCAGATCGGGCAGATGTGCTGCTTTTTCAGGATCTTTCCAAGCGGATTCGATGTTTTCATGGCTTCTCTCTTGCGCGCGGAACGGCGCGCCGCTCCTTTTTTATCTGTATTTTTGATTATAGCACAGGCCCGCCGCGTTTGAAAAGAGGAAAGTCAAAGAAAATCGCCCGCGGCGTTTGCTTTTTGAAAAAAAGGTGGTATAATAGGAAAAAGAAAGAGGGGATACGATGCTTTGTCAGAATTGCGGGAGCAAAGAGGCTTCCGTCCATTTGACGCGGATACTGGGCGGCGAGGCCGTGGAGCTGCACCTGTGCGCCGACTGCGCCGCCGCCACCGGTTACGGGGATCTGTTCCCGGGCTTCGCGCCCGATCCCTCCGCGCTCTTCGGGGCGCTGGGGCAAAGCGTGCGGGCCAGGGGGTCGCGCATGGTGCGCTGCGAGACCTGCGGGCTGAGCTTTGAAGAGATCGCGGCTGCGGGTGCGCTCGGCTGCCCCGACTGCTACCGTACCTTTGCCGAAAAGCTGCAGCCGCTGGTGCTCAGGCTCCACGGTAAGGCGCGGTATCTCGGCAAACGCCCGAAAACGGCGCCGGCGAAGGAGGAATGAAGATGGAATACTGGTACGCGCAGAAAGGCGTGGACGGCACCGCGCTTCTCTCCTTTGTCACGCTCTGCCGCAATTTTGAGGGGCTGCCCTTCCCCGTGCGCCTGACCCGCATGCAGAAGGATTCCCTTTCTTCCCATGTGACGGCGGCGCTCGCGGCGGCAAGCATGCGGGTCACCTGCACGCGCATGAATACGCTTTACCCTTATGAGGCGGTGTCGCTGGCCGACCGCCGCCTGATCACCCCGGCCTTTGCCGGCGCGCCGGACGGCGCATCGCTGGTGATGGCCGAAAACGAGCAGACCTGCCTGATGCTCTGCGACGAAGATCACGTGCGCATCCGGGCGCTGTCGGCGGGCCTGAAACCCGAGGCGGCTTACGGGGCCGCCTGCCGTTACGACGACGCGCTTGGCGCGCGGCTCGGCTGGGCGTTCTCCCCGCGCCTCGGCTACCTGAATCAGGATCCGTCGAACCTCGGCACCGGGATGTACGCCGGGGTGCTGCTGCACCTGCCGGCGCTTTCGCGCACAGGGGCGATCCCGGCGCTGGTGAGCATGGCTTCGCGCCTCGGTTTTCGCATGCAGGGCGCGTACGGCGACGGTTTCTCGGTGAGCGGGGACCTGTTCTCGGTGGAGAACACGCTCACGATGGGCCTGTCGGAGGAACGGGCCCTCTCGAACCTGAGATCCTTCTGCCTGCAGATCTCTACCCGCGAACGCGCCGCGGCGGAATCGATCGCGGAGGATATCACGGTGATCGACCGCGTGCGCCGCAGCTGGGCGCTGCTCAATTCCGCGAGCCTGCTGACGACGGAGGAGACCATGCAGATGGTCTCGGATGTGCGCATGGGAGCGATCGCGGGCAAGATCGCCGCGCCGGTCGAAAAGCTGAACTCGCTCTTTGTGCTGGCGCAGCCGGCGACCGTCAACTGCGCCGCCGGTCAGAAGCTCCCGCGCCACGAACGCGACGCGCTGCGCGCCGAGATCGTGAAGAAAACACTGGGGTAAGGGGAGGATCCTGCCCTGCCGCAAACGCGGCGGGGCAAAAAAGTTACAAAAGACGAAAGACGAAAACGGGGCCTGCGGCCGGCGTTGTAAACGGCGCTTAACGCGCCGTAAAAAAACGGGGTATATTCGGCGCGTCCCCGGCATAGAATAGGAACAGACTTTTTCTCTCTGTTCCTTTTTTCTTTTATCTCTTTCGTCTTTCATCTTTCGTCTTTTATTACTTTACTAACATGTATTCTGATCTGACGCAAAAAGCAAACGAGGCGCTGGGGCGGGCGGAGCGCACCGCCCAGAACGCCGGACACACCTACGTGGGCTGCGAGCATCTGCTGGCGGGGCTCGCGGGCGACCCGCGCAGCGTGGCGGGAGCGGCGCTCTGTTCGGCGGGGCTGACCTATGCCGCCGTATGCGACGCGATAAGAAAGCTTGTCGGCTGCGGGGTGCCGACGAATCTCGGCGAGGCCGATCATACGCCCCGCCTGCGCCGCTGCGTCGATTCGGCGCGGCAGGCGGCGGCGCGCGATTCCCTCAACGCCGGTACGGGGCATCTGCTGACTGCGCTGCTGGAAGAAGGCCGCGGCCTTACGGCAAAGCTGCTGCGGGACGCCGGTGTGGATCCGCGTCTGCTCTCGGCGCGGGTCTACGCGGGGCTCGGCGGTCTGCCGGAGACGCAGACCGGCGATCCCTCCGAAAAAAGCCGCGCGAAGTCCGCGCTCCGTAAATACGCTGTGGATCTGACGGCCCTTGCCCGGCGCGGCAGGCTCGATCCCGTCGTCGGCAGGGAACGGGAGATCGCCCGCACCATGCGCATCCTCTGCCGCCGCACCAAAAACAACCCGTGTCTGATCGGGGAACCGGGCGTGGGCAAGACCGCGATCGCCGAGGGCATCGCGGCTGCCGTCGCGGCGGGCAAAGCGCCGCCCCCGCTCCTCGATAAGGCGATCTGGTCGCTGGATCTCACCGCGATGGTCGCCGGGGCGAAGTACCGGGGCGATTTTGAGGAGCGTCTGCAGGCGGTCGTGGGCGAGGTGCGCGCCGACGGGAACGCGGTGCTTTTCATCGACGAGCTGCACAACCTGATGGGCGCGGGCTCCGCGGAAGGGGCGGTGGACGCCGCCAACATCCTGAAGCCCATGCTGGCGCGCGGCGAGCTGCGCGTGATCGGCGCGACCACGGCGGAGGAATACCGCAAGCGCGTCGAAAAGGACGCCGCCCTTGCCCGCCGGTTCCAGACGGTCCCTGTGCCGGAGTCTACGCCCGAAGAGACGCTCACGATCCTGCGGGCGCTGCGCCCGGCGTATGAGTCGCACCACGGCTGCCGCATTCCGGATGAGGCGCTGGAAGCGGCGGTGTCGCTCTCCGTCCGCTTTATCGGGGACCGTTTTCTGCCGGACAAGGCGATCGATCTGGTGGATGAGGCGGCGGCGGTGCTGCGCCTCGGGCGCGGCGCGGCCGCGGCGGAGGAAACGCCCGCGGTCACGGCCGGGGACGTGGCCGCCGTTGTGAGCGAGCGAACGGGGATCCCGGCCGCGCGGGTCACAAAGGACGAAAAAGCGCGGCTGCTGGAGCTTGAGAACGCCCTCTCGGAACGTGTGATCGGGCAGCCCCACGCCGTCCGCGCGGTCGCCTCGGCGCTCAGAAGGAGCGCGGCGGGGCTGAATGAAACGGACCGGCCCCTCGGGGTCTTTCTGCTCTGCGGCCCCACGGGCGTCGGCAAAACGGAGCTTGCCCGGGCGCTGGCGGAATCGTACTTCGGCGACGCAAAGGCGCTCATCCGCTTCCCCATGGCGGAATTCAGCGAGCAGCAGAGCGTTTCAAGGCTTTTCGGCGCGCCGCCGGGCTACGTCGGCTTTGAGGAGGGCGGCCGGCTGACGCTGCAGCTCAAACGCCGGCCTTACAGCGTACTGCTGTTCGACGAGATCGAAAAGGCGCATCCGGACGTCTTCGATTCGCTGCTGCAGCTGCTGGAAGAGGGCAGAGCGGAGGACGCGAACGGCGGCACGGCGGACTGCCGCAACGCCATCGTGCTGATGACCTCCAACGCCGGGGCGGGCGCGTACGGCGCGCTGCCGAGCGTCGGCTTTTCCGGCGGAGAAACGGAGAACGACCGCAGGCGGCAGGCGGTAACAGAGGCGGCGAAGCGCGTGTTCCGTCCTGAGTTTCTCAACCGCGTCGACGAGATCGTCTGTTTCGATCCGCTGTCTCTGACCTCTCTCACCGAGATCGCGCGGCAGGATCTGGCCCGAACCGCCCGGCGCGCGGCCCTGCAGGGGATCGCGCTCTCCTTCGCGCCGGGTACGGACGCGGCCCTCGCCCGAAAATGCATGAAGACCGAAGAGGGCGCAAGGCCCCTGAAACGCATGATCGCCCGCGAGATCGAGGATCCCCTCGCCCTGATGCTGCTCGGCGACCGGGTCGGGGACGGGCAGACGGTGCTCGTTCGCTACGAAGGCGACAGGGCCGTGCTGGCGGCGGCGGAGCCGCCGCAGTGAGATCGCCGCTTTCGACGGCGCGGCCTGATCGTACGAGACGAAAACAAACTGCCGTTTGTCAGCGAATATCGACCTTTCAAAACAATACTCTGAATATCATATTGACTTAGCGTGAGTCGGATGTTAGAATGAGCTATCATATCTGAAAAGGAGTTGTTTTGTATGGCAAAGAACAGCAGAGCTCTCGCGCTGCTGCTGGCGGCGCTCATGGCGGCGGCGTGCCTCTTCGGCGCGTGCGGCAAGGGCGGCGAAGGCGGCGAAGAGACAGAGAAACCGGGAACCGCCGAAACGGCCGCGCCCGCTGAAACCGGCGGCGAAGAAACATCCGATACCGCGAGAGAAACGGGGACCGGGGCGCCGGGATCGGCGCAGAATACCGGCGTCGCGGCGCCGGCCGCCGTAAGCGGAACGCTGACCAAAACGGCCGAGCTCGATCTGACGGAGCTGACAAGCCCCTCAAAAACGCGCAGCGGGGTCATCTACACGAAGAACGGAAAGAAGGGCGTTCGCTCCTACGACGGCAAAAGCGGGACCGACGCCGTATATACGGATCTGGACGGATCGGACTATCCCGGCCTTTTTAAGGCAAGCACGTCAGAGAAAGCGCCGGATAAAGGCGATCTTTCCACCCTGAACGTAAGCGGGCTGATCGACGGCGCGGGCAAAGCGGTGATCCCGCTGGAGTATGCGCTGATCGATATCAGCGGCCGTTTTGCGCGGGCCGTAAAGGTGACCGGGATCACGACGGACCGGGATAAGGCGGTCGTATACCTCGCAGACAGCGGATTCTCGATCGCCCCCGGCCCGAACGACACCCTGATGGAGGGAGAATGGGTCGTTTTCGATCTTCTTACAGGCAGGCAGATCCCGGGGATCAAAGAGACGGCGCCGGCGTCTGTCACCGTGAAGGGCAGCGTGTTTACCTGGCGTACCGCCGAAGGCTCCTTTGCCGCAGCGCCCGACGGCAGCCGCCTGCCCGAGAATGCGGACGTCTTCCGCGACGGCAGCTACGCGGTAAAAGAGAACGATACGACCCGGCTTTATGACGCTCAGGGAACGGAGCGGTTCTCGTTCGGCAGGGATCGGTATCAGTCCCTGAGCGCGGCGAATGAGGATGGGCTCTATATCGCGCGCGGCGCCGACGGCAGTTATGTGATCGACGCGGCCGGCAAGGCGCTCTCCGCCGCGCTCGACAGCCCGAAGTACGTATTCGCCGACGCCGCGATCGCGGATAACAAGGTCGTGGATCTGAACGGCAGACAGCTGTTCGACGGCGAATTCAAGATGATGAGCAAAGACAGCCGTACCGGAACGTATTACCTCGCCTACGATTACGTAGATGGTAAGAGCTTTGTGTTCTTTACCGCCGACGGCACGGAGATCTTCCGCGGCGTAAAGGGGCAGGACGGGATCGACTACAATTCTTCCGAGATGACCCTGTGGCAGGAAAAAGACGGAACAAAGGTCTACTATGATTTTTCCGCCGGCACGTTCAGCGTGCCCGCGCATAACGCTTCCGTTCGCTCCGGCATGATCGCCACCGGGGAAAGGGGCAGCCGGGCGCTGATCGACCTCTATACCGGCCGGCAGCTGCTTGAAGGGTACGATTCGATCGAGATCTATCGCAATGAACAGACGAAAGTCCTGACGGTCGCCGCCGAACGGACCGACAGCGAGAACAACAAAAAGATCCTTGAGATCTACAGCTACTGAAGACCGGCCGCGCCGGGAGCGCGGCAAACGGCTTAACAGTTCAAAAACGCCGGGAGAGCAGCCGATGCTCTCCCGGCGTTTTGAATGGGTACGGGCGAAGCCCGTCGCGTTTCATTGTTTCCCTTTTCGCTTTTCACGCGCGGCGCGTCAGTCCGCGATCAGCGAGAGCGCTTCGGCTCTGGTGCGCGCGTCGGAGCGGATGCAGCCGCGAAGGGCCGAGGTCTTGGTTTTGGCCCCGGCGGCGCGGGCGCCGCGCATGGTCATGCACAGGTGCTCGGCCTCTACCACCACCGCGACCCCCTTGGGGTGCAGATTGTCGTTGAGAAAATCCGCGATCTGCGAGGTGAGCCGCTCCTGGATCTGCGGCCGTCTCGCGTAATGGTCCACGATGCGCGCGAGCTTGGAAAGCCCGATCACCTTGCCCTCGGCCGGGATGTATACGATGTGCGCCTTGCCGATGAACGGCAGCAGGTGATGCTCGCACATGGAGTAGAGCGGGATATCCCGCACCACCACCATCTCGTCGTTGTCGGCCTCTGAAAAGACCTTCAGGTGCCGGGTGGGGTCGCCCGCAAGCCCGGCGAAGATCTCTTCGTACATATTGGCGACGCGCCGGGGCGTTTCGGTCAGGCCCTCGCGGTCCGGGTCTTCGCCGACGGCGAAGAGGATCTCGCGCACCGCCCGTTCGATTCGTTCTTTGTCCATGCTTTTTTTATTCGTAGCAGAAGTAGTAGCCGCCCCACTGGCTGGGGTAATAGGCGTATACGCCGGAGCCCTGCGTGAAGGAGGCCTGATATACCACGTTCGAAGGCAGCAGGCGTTCGCCGCTGATCACGCGCCTTGCCGCCTCGCGGCAGCTCTCCTTTTCCGCCGTGCCGGGCCAGTCGGGCCAGTAGATGCCGCCCTCGCGGGTCACGCGCTCATACTGCCAGGGCTGGGTCAGTACGCCGTAGATCGTATTCGGGAAAGAGCGGGAGGCCACGCGGTTCATCACCACGTTCGCCACCATCATTTTCAGCTCCATCGTCTGGCCGCCCGCCTCCTGGCATACCACGATCGCGAGGTTCTCAACGTCCCATTCGCCGGCGTAATAAGGGGGGCTCGGGGGAATATACGGGGGGTCCTCTTCCTTCGGCTGATCGATCGGCTCGTCGTCTTCATCCGAGATCGATACGAGCTTGCCGTAGAGGTTATCGAGCTCCACCGCCGTGCGCAGGATCGTGCGCGCGTCGGCTGAGGTGACTTCGCCGTCGCCGTCTACGTCGCAGAGCTTTCGTTCGTTGCGGGTCGGGGTCGCGAGCGATACGGCGAAGCGCAGCGCCAGACGCGCGTCTTCGGCGTTGATGCTGCCGCTCTCATCCGCGTCGCCGAGATACGCCATATGGGAGCCCGCAAATACGGCGGGCATAAAACAGACGAGCATCACGGCAGAGAGCGCGGCCGCCGCCCATTTTTTGAGCCTGTTATGAATCATGAGATCATCCTTTCAGGTTATTCTTCTTCGTCTTCGTTTTCTGCTTCGCTGTTTTCGCCGTTCCCTCCTTCTTCCTCTTCTTCGTTCTCTTCACCCGCATCTCCGCCGGAGCTGCGGTCCTCGTTTTCCTCTTCTTCCCTGTTTTCTTCTTCGTTTTCGTTCCCGTCTTCGTCGTCCTGTTCACGCGTCGGCATCGGAACGCGGTCCTCTGCCGGCACCGTGGGGCTGGCGGTCGGCGAACCCTCTCTGGCTGTGGTGGTCTCGGCCGCTTTTCTGGTCGTGGCCGCTTCCTTTTTCTTTGTGGAGGGAACGGCCGTCACGCGCTCCGTTTTTCCGGTTTTGGCCTCGGCGTTCGCCGCCTGGGCGGGTTCGGTCTCTGAGCCGTTCAGGTGCAGAACGCTCTTTACCATCGGCACGTAGGTATCGGCCCAGTCTTTAAGGGTATAGTCGTTGTCTGTAAAGTAGTATACGCCGAAGGCGAAAAGCACAGCCAGCAGCGCCAGCAGTACGGAAAATACCGTGCGGTAGCGGCGGTAGCCCGGGTGCGGCTCCGGCGTTTCGGCAGGGAGTTCATCCTCCTCTGTCAGCAGGCCGTCCGCGTCTACGATCTGCTCCACCAGCGCGCACGCTTCGCCGCAGCAGCGAAGCAGAAAATCCGCCGTGCTTTCGCCGTAGTACGACAGGATCTCCCGCACCGTGTTCTCGCGGGGCGAGGTGACGGCAATGTATACGACGCGTTCGCCGGTGGGGTCTTCGCCCGTATAGTAGGCGTTCGTCATCGCGACGCCGTAGGGGGCTCGCAGGAATTCGGCCGCGGTGATCGAGAGGTTCACCACATATTCATCCGGGGGCAGCGCGCCGCGCTGTTCCGCCTTTGCGGCGACGGGCATCATCTTCTGCAGATCGCCGGCGTTTTCGATGTAGCGGCAGAACAGGGGCGTTGTTTTGGTGTCGGAAACGGCGATCGTGATGCCCGTGCCGCGCAGCCGCTGCTCCAGCGCGTAGGCGTATACGTAAGCCGCGGGCTCGATCGGGATCGCCGTGCCGTACGCGGCGTTCAGGTAGGGGATCGCGCGTTTCGCGAGCATTACGCCGGTGCGGCTCGTGTGCATCGGCAGCACGATCACGGTCTGGTCCTTCTTGCGGATGCCGAAGCCGGAATAGAGCCCGTCCGCGTGGGCGAAGGGCACGGCGCCGGCGGGGACGCCGGCGTGGCAGAGGGTAAAGCTCTCGCTGCCTGCCGAGGCGGGGTCGGCCGCTTCGGCGGCCGCGAGCAGGGCAGGATCCGCCTCTACCCTGAGCCCGAGGGCCCGGCAGAGTATGCCCTTTACCTCGCCGAATACGGATTCGGCGGGAAAGAACAGGATCGCCTGCGCCGATTTGAACGCGGCGCCGATCGCGCCGGTCGCCTCGCGTATGGAATCAAAGCATTCGAGATCCTCTTCCTCCGCGACGCCCGCGAAGGTCGCGAGGAGCATGGCGCGAAACAATACCGGGTTTTCTCCCTGATCGGATCCGATCATGAATAGTTTTGCTTTCATCTGTTCTTTGAGCGCCGCCGGGCCGGGCGGGGGAGCCGCCCCCGCGGCGAACGGCGCAACCGTCCTCTCTGTTAAGTTTGGCGTCAGGTATCGTCTTCGTTGCTGTTTTCGCCGCCGCTGCTCTCGCCGCCGTCCGCGCTTTCGGCGCGGGGCTCCGATGAGGCGGGCGCTTCGGTCGCGGCCGGTCGCGACGCGGCTTCGGTGGTACGGGAGGAGGCGCCGTCGCCGCCGCCGCCGTTTCCGCCGCTGTTTCCGCCGCTGTTTCCGCTGCCGCTGTTTCCGCTGTCGCTGCCGCCGGATGCGCGTTCGGTTTCGGCGGTCCCGTCGGCGCTCCCCGCTTCCTCATCCTGATACTCGCCGTAGTAGGCGCGCGGGAAGAGCGCGTTGTCGTCGTAGTAAACGTCTGAGGCGTTGATCGCTTCGCTTTCGCCCTCGCGCAGCATTCTGCCGAGAATAACGAGCCGGCCGCCCTTGAATATGTTCTGGTAGCAGGTATAGAGCGTGATGATCTTGTCGTCTTCGCGCACGTCTACGCCCGTGTGGATCATGCTGCGCTTCTGTATCTCGCGGATCTTGGACATGAACGCCGCGTCTGAAGAGAATTCGGGATAGAGATAATCGAAGACGTAGCCGTTGTCCGCTTCGGGCGTGGTGTTTGTGAGCATCACGGCGAAGATCTTCCACTTTGTGGTCTCATAAAGGGTATCGAGCGTGATGATCGGGGCCTTTAAGTAGCCGTCGCGGGTCATGTAGTTCGTGAGCTGGTGGAACATGAGCCCGTCGTGGGTGTTGTGGCCGTAGACGATGGTGTTGCGGCTCAGGCCATCTCTGCCCATTTTGCAGTCGCAGTTGATGTAGGGGTTGCCGTAGCGGCTGGATTTTTTGTAGATATCGTGGTAGAGGTAATAGTAGTTGTCGTTCGGGCGCTGAAGCAGGGGCGTTACGATGTTCGTATTGTCGATCTTCAGCCAGCCGACGAATTCGTTGTTGATCGCGTAGAGGTGCGAGAACTTGATCTGCATCCCCTCGGGGAAGGTAACGTCGGGGTACTGCGCCCGAATGTTCTTCCAGAGGTCGTCCAGCTCCTGGTCGGAGAGGGTCTCGTAGGTGTCGATCTGCTGGGTAAAGGTTTCGGTCTGTTTTTTGCGCTGTGTATAATGAACGCCGTAAACGGCGATATAACTCAAGGCTGAGACCAGGATCAGGAAAGAAACGATGCGAACGATCTTTCGCGCGATCTCTCCTTTGGGATCCCGGCGGTTCGGGAGGGTGCGCGCCCAGAAGCCGGGGCGCTCTTCCGTCTGCTCGGATCTGCGTGATTTTTTCTTCTTTTTTGTTTCCGCGGCGTTTTTGCGGGCCGCGGCTTCCGCTTCGGGGTCCAGCTTTTCAGCCGGGGGGATCAGCTGCATTGCTTCGGGGGAGGGAGCCGCGGGCCGCGACTCGGGCTCCGGGATCTCTTCAAAACGGGGGGCCGCCGCGAACGCGCTCGGGTCCAGCGGTTCGCCGGCGCTCTCTTCGGCGGCGGTCTTCCGCGCGCGGCGCGCCACCGTCGCCCGCGCCTTTCGCACGGCGTCCTGCCGGCGGGCCTCCGCCCGGTCGGCCTCGCGCCGCTTTTCGGCCGCCTCTACGGTCTCCTGCCAGCGGCTGCGGAACGCCGTTTCTTCGCCCGTATCGCCGGAAAAGGCCTGCACGACCGCGTCCGGCTGAGCGCCGGACGCGGCTGCGGCGGGTCTTGTGCTGCCATTTGCTGGGGTCGCGTCGGTTTTTCCGTCGACAGCCGGACTATTTAGTTTTCTTTCGGAAAAACCTTCCTGAAAAAAAGAGCTATCTTCTCTGTGCATTTCGGATCGCGACCTTTCTGGTTTTGGATGCGGCGCCGGCGGCGCCGGTTCGTCCGCGTCGTCGAGCGGGTCGATGTACGCGGCGTTTACGTTCGGGCGGGGGCCTGCGTCGCCCGCCGCCGAAAAGCGGAACGAGCGCGTCAGCGCGCTGTCGCCCCGGAGCATCTGCTCCCTGCGCTGCCGTTCCCGGCGAGCGGCTTCTTTTTTGGCGCGTTCCTCCCAGTCGGCGTCGTAAACGACGCGTTCCCCGGAGGCGCCTACCCCCATAGAGGGGTAGCGAACCGTGCCTTCGTTTGTGAATTCCGGTCTCGCGGCGCTGGCGGTCTCCCGCTCAACGGTCCGTCTGACCTCGGGTGTAAGTCCCGGCCCGGCGGGCGCCGCCGGAACCGCTGCTGCCGCTGCTGCCGGCGCTGCCGGCGCGGGGGCGGCCGTTTCCGGGGGCGGCGAAGCCGCCGCGGGCGGGGGAGAAGCCGCCGGCGGGGGAGAAGCCTCCCGCAGCGAGGCCGCGGTCAGATCCAGGCCTGAAGCCGGCGCGCCGAGATAGCGCATGAACATTTCGTTGAACGAATCGCTGAACGAACCGTCTTCCCTGATGATCTCGCGCAGGATCTCGTCTGCGGGGTCTGCCCCGGCCGCGTCGCCCTGCCCCTGCGGCAAGGGCGGCGAAAGCGTGTCATCCATCTGCATCCCTCCTTTCTGTCTGTTCTCGTCTTACCCTGCATTATCCTGCCGAAAAAACCGGCATCTGCACGTACGGGTCCTGCAGCCCTTCCTGCACATACCAGGCGTGCGGCATGCGGCGGTTCGTGTTTGCGTAGGCGGCGGAAACGTCCACGTTTTCGTCCTCGCCCGGGCGCACGAGCCGCGCCATCAGCACGCAGCGGTTGTCCTCATCGTTTTTGATGCGGTAGGTACAGGTGGAAAGGCATAGCAGCTTATCCGTAACGGCAATGTCCACGCCCGGGTTTACGAACCAGCTGCGCGTGAGCACCTCGCTGCAGAACGGAACGGTCTGTTCGTCCGTGATATAGGGGTTCCAGTAATAGAAGGTGGCGCCGGAATCCTTGTCCGCGTCCACGGAGCAGATAAAGCAGCCGAATACCTTCCACACCGTGTGCCCGTAGAGCGTGTCGAGCTCGACGGTGGGGTGCGTTTTGTAGTATTCGAGGTCGAGGTAGTCTTCGATCTCGGCGAAGATGCGCGTGTCGGCGCTCAGATGGTGGCCGTAGATGATCGTTACCTTCGATAATTCCCCGCCGGCGCCGAACACGTTGCGGTAATCGGCGAAGAAGAGGCGGGTGCGGTTGTCTTTTTCGCCGTAGAAGTTGCGGCGCAGATAATAGTCGTTGTCCTGCGCCTGCACGAACGGCCCGTCGATGCCGGTGCCGGGTATGCGCAGCCAGCCCGCCACGTCTTTGTTCTCGGAATAGAGCGCCTTGAACTCTTCGCGGATGCCGGCGGGGAATTCCGCCGCGCGGAGCTTCGGCTCGGTTTCGGGGAAGGCCTCCGCCACGTTGTAATAGGCCTCGGCCGGGTCGAAGGCGGCGTTTTCGCGGATGCGCGAGAACGCGTCGGTGCCCTTCGCCATGAGATAGATCATGATGAACAGAAACACGGCGGCGTCCATCGCCGCCAGCACCGTGATCTGCCGCCTGTCTTTCGGCGTAAGCCTGCCGCGCCTGAGTTCCTCCTGCTCCGCCAGCTCCGCCTCGGTATCCTGCAGCCCGTCAAGGTAGGCTCCGGCGGCGTTCCCGGCCCCGGGAACGGGTGAAACGGTGTTTTCTTCGCTCAAAGTAATGGTTCCCTCCGTATCCGCCGCTGGGGCGGAAAAAGAATATACATATAATCCAGTTTATAATACCACAAACCGCGGCGGATGACAAGCCTTATTTAACCGTAAAGTTCTGAAATCTGCCTTTAATTTTTAATTTTGGGGGCTTTACTAAATATATCGAACCTGATATAATAAGATGAACCCGGCTGCCCCTTTGCGGCCGGCGCGAACAAATTCGGAAAGGAAGATACGAAGCATGCGTTCGTATTTTGGAAGAGAAACATGAGCAGACTCCGTGCAGACGCGATCCTGAAGGCCGTCGCCCGGGGCAGAGGCGGCGTTCGCGTGGATCACCATAAGATCACGGCTGAGTGCGAAACGGTCCGCATGCCGATCCCCCCGCGGGTCGTGCTGCCCATGCAGCAGCACATCGGCGCGCCCTGCGTACCCACCGTAAAGCCGGGGGACCACGTGGACGTTGGCCAGGTGATCGGCGACAGCGACAAGTACCTGAGCGTGCCGATCCACGCCAGCGTTTCGGGGACCGTGAAAAGCGTTGCGGATACCACCCTCGCGAACGGCAGGATCGCCCCTGCCGTAACGATCGAGAGCGACGGGCAGCAGACGCTTTATGCCGGCCTTGAGCCGCCCGCGGTGCATACGAAAGAGGATCTTGTAAAGGCGATCCGCGCGTCCGGCCTTGTGGGCCTCGGCGGCGCGGGCTTCCCCTCGTTCGTAAAGCTCACCGTAAAGCCCGAAAAGCCGATCGACACGCTGATCGTGAACGCGGCGGAGTGCGAGCCGTATATCACGGTCGACTACCGCGAGTGCGTCGAAAACTCCTACGATATTTTAAGCGGCGTATATACGCTCGGCGAGCTTTACGGCTTTAAGCGCATCATCATCGCGGTGGAGGATAACAAGCCCGAGGCGATCCGTATTTTAAAAGGTATAGCGGACCGCGACCTGCACGACGGCAACGTGGTGCGGCTGATGGCGCTCAAATCCCGCTACCCGCAGGGGGCCGAAAAAATGATGGTTCTCTCCGCCACCGGCCGGGTGGTGCCGCAGGGCGGCCTGCCGGCGGACGTCGGCTGCATCGTGATGAACGTGGGCAGCGTCGCCTTTGTCGCCCGCTATTTAAAGACGGGCAAGCCCCTGATCAGCCGTTCCGTCACCGTGAGCGGCGACTGCATCAAGGAGCCCGCGAACGTGCGCGTGCCCATCGGCGTGAGCATGCGCGAGATCATCGATTTCTGCGGCGGCTTTACCGCGCCGCCCGCCAAGATCCTTTCGGGCGGGCCCATGATGGGCACGGCGGTGGTGGATCCGAACGTGCCGCTGCTCAAGAGCAACAACGCGGTGCTGGCGTTCAGCGAGCCGGCCGTTCGCAGAAAACCGAATTCGGACTGCATCCGCTGCGGGCGCTGCCACGCGGCGTGCCCCATGAGCCTGATGCCGACCGAGATCGAAAAGTACGCGCTGCTGGGCGACGCCGTAACGCTCTCAAGGCTCGGTACGTCGGTGTGCATGGAGTGCGGCTCCTGCGCCTATTCCTGCCCCGCGGGCAAGCCCCTGGTGCAGTATATGCGCCTCGCCAAAGAAGTGATGAGAAACGCGGGGGTGAAATGATGGAAGACAACAGAAAACTGATCGTAAGCGCCTCTCCGCACGTGAAGAGCGTTCATACGGTGCGCGGCGTGATGCTGGATGTGATCATCGCCCTGATCCCGGCCGCGTGCGCGGGCGTCGCGGTGTTCGGCTTTCGCGCGGCGTGGCTCATCGCGCTGTGCGTGGGCAGCTCGGTATTGTTCGAGTATCTGGCGCGGCGCGTGATGCGCCGGCCCAATACGGTGGGGGACCTCACGGCCGTGATCACCGGCATGCTGCTGGCGTTCAACCTGCCGGTAAAGACCCCCGAATGGATCTGCGTGATCGGCGCCTTTGTCGCGATCGTCGTCGTAAAGCAGTTTTTCGGCGGCGTGGGGCAGAACTTCGCGAACCCCGCCATTACGGCGCGCATCGTGCTGCTGGTCTCCTTCGCCTCCGTGATGACGAATTTTACCTCTCCCGTCGTCGGCGGCGCGGACGCGGTTTCGGCGGCGACGCCCCTCTCGTTCCTCGGGCGGCTGCACGGCGCGGCGGCGGATACCACCCTTTCGGCGCTGCTTGAGAGCGGCTCTCTGCCGGCTCTTTCGCAGATGTTTCTGGGCGTGCGCCCCGGGTGCATCGGCGAGACCTCGGCCCTGGCGCTGCTGCTCGGCGCGGCGTATCTGCTGATCCGCCGCGTGATCAGGATCACGATCCCGGCGGCGTACATCGGCGCCTTCGCTCTGATCATGCTGCTGGTATCGGGCTTCGATCTTACGTATGTCGCCTACGAGCTTCTGAGCGGCGGCCTGCTGCTCGGCGCGTTCTTCATGGCTACGGATTATACGACGAGCCCCATCAATACCCTCGGCAAGATCGTGTTCGGCGCCGGCTGCGGGATCCTGACGGCGGTCATCCGCCTTTACGGCTCTCTGCCGGAGGGCGTCTCCTATTCCATCCTTCTGATGAACATCGCCTGCCCGCTGATCGAACGGTTCACCGCGCCGAAGTATTTCGGCTACATAAAACAGAAAAAAGAAAAGAAGGCAGGTGACGCGGCGTGAAAACCATTCTGAAAACGGCGGTCTCGCTCTTTCTGATCTGCGCCGTTTCGGCGGGGATCCTGGCGCTCGTCAACAGCGTGACGGCGCAAAAGATCGACGCCATCGCCGCCGAAAAGGCGGACGCCGCCCGCAGCGAGGTGCTGCCCGCCGCCGTTTCGTTCGAAGAAGCAAACGCCCCCGACGGCACGGCCTATTACGTTGGCAAAAACGCCGCCGGGGAGACCGTCGGCTGCGTCTTTACCACCTGTGCCGGCTCCTACGGCGGAAAGCTGGAGCTGATGACGGGCGTCGGTGCCGACGGGGCCGTGACCGGCGTCAACATCCTTACGATCGACGACACGCCCGGCCTTGGCATGAAGGCGAAAACGGAGGCCTTCCGCGGCCAGTATCCCGGCAAGTCCGGCACGCTCAGCGTGATCAAAAACGGCGAGCCCGGCGAAAACGAGATCGCCGCCATCACGAGCGCTACCATCACGTCCAACGCGGTCACGAGCTGCGTGAATCAGGCGTTGGCGCTCTTTGAAACCGTACGGGGGGGAGGGATAAACCGTGGCGAACGATAAAAAACCGAATCTCGGTCACGAGCTGACCAAGGGCTTTCTGAAGGAAAACCCCGTGCTGCGGCTGGTGCTCGGCACCTGCCCCACCCTTGCGACCTCCACCTCCGTCGTCAACGGCGTGGGCATGGGGATCGCCGCCACGCTGGTGCTCATCTGCAGCAACATGGCGATCTCGGCGCTGCGCAGGGTGATCCCCTCCAAGGCGCGCATACCGGCGTATATCGTGATCATTGCCTCCTTCGTTACGGTGGTGCAGATGCTGGTAAAGGCCTTTGTGCCGGCGCTCGACGAATCCCTCGGCGTTTTTCTGCCGCTGATCGTCGTGAACTGCATCATCCTCGGCCGGGCGGAGGCCTTCGCCGGCAAGAACCCTGTGCTGGCCTCGGGCGTGGACGGTCTCGGCATGGGGATCGGCTTTACGGCGGCCCTCTTCTGCATGGGCACGGTGCGCGAGATCCTCGGCGCCGGCACCTTCCTTTCCGGTATCGATACCATGATCGGCGGCTCTTTTACGGGCTTCGATTTTACGGGCGTGCTCGAAAAACTGCATCTTGCGCCCATGACGATCTTCATTCTGCCCGCCGGCGGCTTCTTCGTGTTCGGCATCCTGATGGCGGTCGCGAACAGACTGGCCGAGGGCAAGGGGCTGAAAAAGGCCGAAAACGCCTGCGCCGGCTGCCCGATGGCGGCCTCCTGCGGCAGAAAGACGGAGGAGAAGGCCCAATGATAAAATTCTATATCGCCCTGCTTGTGATGGGCGTGCTGACGCAGAATTTCGTGCTCAGCCGCTTTCTCGGCATCTGCCCGTTTCTGGGCGTATCCAAAAAGCTGAATACGGCGGTGGGCATGAGCGCGGCGGTCATCTTCGTGATGCTGCTCGCGACCGCCGCCACCTATCCGCTGAACATCCTGCTCGAAAAGAACGGCCTCGGCTACCTGCAGACCATCGTATTCATACTTGTGATCGCCGCGCTGGTGCAGATGGTGGAGATCGTGCTGAAAAAGTACGTAAAATCCCTGTATAAGGCGCTCGGCATCTACCTGCCCCTGATCACCACCAACTGCGCGGTGCTGGGCGTCGTCATCCTGAACATCGACAACATCTCGAACTACGCCGCCTACTCCTTCGGCTTTGGTCACGCCATGATGAACTCCTTTGCGGCCGGCGCCGGCTTTATGCTGGCAATGGTTCTGTTTGCCGGCGTGCGCAGCCGGCTCGAGACGGCCGACGTGCCGAAATTCCTGCAGGGCCTGCCCATCACGCTGATCTCCGCCTCCATCGTCTCGATGAGCTTTCTGGGGTTCGGCGGCCTGGTCGAGGGGCTCGGTCTGCTTTGATCACAGAGAAAGGACCGGATTGACTCATGAACCCTATCTTACTTGCGATCCTCATCGTCGCCGGCATCGGCCTGCTGGCCGGCCTGCTGCTGGCGGTACTGAGCAAGATCATGGCCGTGCCGGTGGATGAGAAGGCCGCCGAGATCGAGGAGATCCTGCCCGGCGCGAACTGCGGCGCGTGCGGCTTTTCGGGCTGCGCCGGGTACGCCGCCGCTTTGAGCGAGGGCAAAACCAAAGAGACGGGGCTCTGCGCCCCGGGCGGCAACGAGGTGAGCGCGAAGGTCGCCTCGCTTATGGGGCTTGCCGCAGGCACGGTGGAGCCGCAGGCGGCGGTCGTGCACTGCGCCGGCTGCACGGAGGCGGCCTCCCGCAAAATGATCTACGAGGGCGTTGACAGCTGCCGCATGGCTTCGCAGCTTTTCGGCGGCGATAAAAGCTGTACCTACGGCTGTGTGGGACTTGGGGACTGCGTACAGGTATGCCCCTACGACGCCATCAGCCTTTGCGACGGCATAGCCGTCGTGAATACGGATCTGTGCCGCGCCTGCAAAAAGTGCGTGGCGGCCTGTCCCAAACACCTGATCAGCCTGATGCCCAAAAAGCACACGCAGGCGGCGGTCATGTGCCGCAACCACGACAAGGGCGCGCTTACGCGCAAGGCCTGTACCATCGGCTGCATCGGCTGTACCAAATGCGTGCGCCAGTGCCCCGTCGGCGCGATCGGCATGGATAACAACGTCGCCGTTGTGGATCCCGAAAAATGTACGGGCTGCGGCGCGTGTCACGCGGGCTGCCCCACCGGCGCGATCCGCCTTGTGTTCGAGGCTGAGGGCCCCGCGAAGCCCGCGCTTTGCGAGGCCGCCGAATAAACCGATCATGCAACGGAAAGGAATATACGACTGTGAAACCCTTTATGAACGAAGATTTTCTGCTCTCCACCCCCGCAGCCCGCGCGCTGTTCGACGCGTGTAAGGATGCGCCGATCTTCGACTGGCACTGCCACCTCTCCCCGAAGGAGATCTGGGAGAATGAAACGCCCCGCGACCTTGCGGCTTTGTGGCTCGGCGGGGACCACTACAAATGGCGCGGCATGCGCGGCTGCGGCGTGCCGGAGCGTCTGATCACCGGCGACGCCGAGCCGGTCGAAAAATTCCGCGCGTGGGCGAAGTGCATGCCGAAGTTCATCGGCAACCCGCTTTATCACTGGACGCATCTGGAGCTGCAGCGGTATTTCGGGATCACCGAAACGCTCAGTGAAAAGACGGCGGACGCGATCTGGCAGGAGGCGAACCGGCAGATCGCCGCGGGCGGCTTTACCCCGCGGGAACTCATCAGCCGTTCGAACGTCGCCTGCGTCTGCACGACGGACGATCCCGCCGATACGCTGGAATACCACGCAAAGCTCGCCTCTGACGCATCCTTCAAAACGAAGGTGCTGCCGGCGTTCCGGCCTGATAAGGCTCTCGCCATTGAGGCGCCGACGTTTCTGCCCTGGCTTCGTCAGCTTGAGGCCGTTACCGGCAAAAAGGCGGATTCCTACGCCGCCCTGAAGGCTCTGCTTCTGGAGCGCGTCGCCTTTTTTGCCGAAATGGGCTGCCGCGCCACCGACCACGCCCTTTCCCCCGTGCCCTTCCGGCCGATGACCGAAGCGGAGCTTGAGGCCGTCTTCGCGAAAGCCCTTCGCGGCGAAGCGCTTTCGGCGGACGAGGCGGAGGGCTACCGCACCGGGCTGCTGCGCTTTCTCGCCAAAGAATACGCCCGCCGCGGCTGGGCGATGGAGATCCACATCGGCGCCATGCGCAACAACAACGCCCGCATGTTCCGTTCTCTCGGCCCCGATACCGGCTACGATTCCATCGGCGACGAGCCCGTCGCTTATAAGCTTTCGCGCCTGCTCGATTCGCTCGACGCCGAGAGCAGCCTGCCGCGCACCATTCTTTTTACCCTCAATCCCCGCGACAACTATGTGCTGGGCGCGATGCTCGGCAACTTTCAGAACGAAGAAGCCGCGTCAAAGATCCAGTTCGGCACGGCGTGGTGGTTCAACGACAACATCGACGGCATGCGCGCCCAGATCGCGGCCCTCGGCAATCTCGGGGTGCTGGCGAACTTTGTCGGCATGGTGACGGATTCCCGCTCCTTCCTCTCATATCCGCGTCATGAGTACTTCCGCCGCATACTGTGCGAGTTCATCGGGGGTCTCGTAGAAAACGGCGAGTACCCGGCCGACATGGAATATCTCGCTTCGGCGGTCCGCGATATCTCTTTTTATAACGCGAAACGGTATTTCGGGCTGGAGCTTTCAGACTGAATTCAGCGCCGCGCGGTATCATAGCCGCATCAAAGCGAATTGGGGAAAGAAATATGAATATCATGTACTTCCTGACGCCGAAGGCGCAGGTGGAGCACATCGTGCTTGAGTCTTCGATCCGGCAGGGGCTTGAAAAGCTGCGCGTGCACGGCTATTCGGTGATCCCCGTGGTTGACCGGGAGGGGCACTACGCGGGCACGGTGTCGGAAGGGGATTTTTTATGGGCGCTGTATAACGGCGGCGAGCCGGATCTCAAGCGCCTGGAGCACCGGGATCTGAAGACCCTGCTGCGCCGCGACTATCTGCCCGTCAAGGCGGCGGCGACGATCGACGAGATCCTCTCACGCGCCTACAATCAGAACTTCGTCCCCGTGGTGGACGACCGCGATATGTTTGTGGGCATTATCACCCGCAAAGAGATCATCCGGTATCTGGCCGGCGTCAAGGTGACGCTGCCGGATACCGTCTGCTGACGCCGCGCTGTATGCGGCTCAGCCGGGGCGGGACGGCGCTTTCATACACGCGCAAGCCTGAGCCCGAAGAGGAAAAGCCGCGTCAGCGGCAGAAAAAAACGGTCCGCCGGGAAGATACCGCCGTCTTCCCGGCGGTTTTTTGTCGGAAACTCTTTGGCTCTGTATCTTAAAAAATCTGTGTCGATCTGACACAAAGTATTGCCAGTATTGAAAAAAATTAATATAATAATAAAAGCTGAATATGCGCGTCTGTCTGCCGTTTTTGTATCCGATATGACGGCGGCGCGATCCATGAATCAGATGCACGATGAACATGGCGGCGCCCATATCCCCGGCGGCGAGATCCCCCTGAAAGTCCGGAATATACGCGGCGACCGTGTATTTGACCGATCAAAATAAAAAATTTTTGAGAAATTTTTAAATAAATTCTCCATCTTTGTTGACTTTTTGAAACAAAAGTTATTTACTTTATAGGAAACTTCTCGAAACCGAGAGAAAAAGAGAAGGCCTGCGGAGGAGCAGGCGGAGAAGAGTAGGCAGAAAAAGTCA
>CADBOC010000031.1 GCA_902796175.1 Oscillospiraceae bacterium
AGGCTCTGAAAAAGATCCGCAACGGCACGGCCGCGCTGACCACGCTCGGCGGTATCGGCGAGGCGCTCGGCGGTTACAAGGGCTACGGCTATGCCGTGTTCGTGGAGCTGCTGTCCGCCGTGCTGCAGGACGGCGTGTTCGGCAAGGATCTGGACGGCAAGGACGAAAACGGCAACATCCGTCCCTATCATCTGGGCCACTTCTTCATCGCCATCGACACCAACCACTTCCTGGGCGAAGAGATCTGCCGCAAAAAGGCCGGCGACATCATCCGCGCCATCCGCGCCTCCAAGAAAATGCCCGGCGCCGAGCGCATTTATTCCGCCGGTGAAAAAGAGTACGAGATCTGGAAATCCAGAGAGCCCTCGGGCGTGCCGATCAACGAGTCCGTCCAGGGCGAGATCAACGCCGTCCGCGACGAGCTCAAGCTTGACTACACCTTCCCGTGGGAGGAGAATTACAAACCCTATCCCGAGACAAAGAAGATAAAAGCTCACATAGAGAGAGACTGAGAGGGAATAAAGATGGATTACAGAAAAGAATCACTCAGGCTTCACGGCGAATGGAAGGGCAAAGTCGAAGTTATTGCCCGCGCCAAGGTCGACAATAAAGACGCTCTTTCTCTTGCCTACACTCCCGGCGTCGCCGAGCCGTGTCTGGCTATCCAGGCGGATTACAACAAGAGCTGGGAGCTCACCCGCCGCTGGAACATGGTCGCCGTCGTCACCGACGGTACCGCGGTCCTCGGTCTGGGCGATATAGGCCCCGAGGCCGGCATGCCCGTAATGGAGGGCAAATGCGTTCTGTTCAAGGAGTTCGGCGGCGTTGACGCCTTCCCGCTCTGCGTGCGCACCAAAGACGTAGACGAGATCGTCGATATCGTTTACAAGATCAGCGGCTCCTTCGGCGGCGTGAACCTGGAGGATATCTCCGCGCCCCGCTGCTTTGAGATCGAGCGCAAGCTGAAGGAAAAGTGCGATATCCCGATCTTCCACGACGACCAGCACGGCACCGCCGTGGTGTGCTCCGCGGCGCTCATCAACGCCATGAAGCTCACGGGCCGCAAGCTCGGCGACTGCAGGGCCGTGATCAACGGCGCGGGCAGCGCGGGCGTCGCCATCGCAAAGCTGCTGATGAGCCTCGGCCTGCAGGACGTGATCCTCTGCGACCGCACCGGCGCGATCTATGAGGGCAGAGAGAACCTGAATCCCTTCAAGCAGGAGCTGGCGAAGGTCACGAACCGCAGCATGACCAAGGGCACCCTCGCCGACGCGATCAAGGGCACCGATATCTTCATCGGCGTTTCCGCCCCCGGCGTTCTGACGCAGGATATGATCCGCACCATGAACCCCGATCCCATCGTTCTGCCCATGGCGAACCCCACGCCCGAGATCATGCCGGACGAAGCGAAGGCCGCGGGCGCCGCGATCGTCGGCACCGGCAGAAGCGACTTCCCGAACCAGATCAACAACGTGCTCTGCTTCCCGGCCCTGTTCCGCGGCGCGCTTGACGTGCGCGCGAGCGACATCACCGAGAACATGAAGATCGCCGCCGCGTACGCGATCGCCGGTCTTGTTGACGACGACAAGCTGAGCCCCGACTTCATCATGCCCGAGGCTTTCGATCCCCGCATCCGCGAGACCGTCGCCAGAGCCGTAGCCGAAGCCGCGATCAAGGACGGCGTAGCCCGCATCTGATCCGCCCCGGCGCGTTTACCGATCATGCGAGAGACCGTTTCTCAGAAACGAGACGCGTTCTGAAAAACGGTCTCTTACCGTAAAAAGAAAGGAATACCTCCCCATGAAAAACTATTTTGATCTTACCGGCCAGGTCGCGATCGTGACCGGCTGCTCCACCGGCCTTGGCGTACAGATGGCGAAGGCACTCGCGAACCAGGGCGCGAAGATCGTCGCCGTGGCCCGCAGGCAGAACATGATCGACGCCGTCGCCGCCGAGATCGCCGCCGAATTCGGCGTTGAGACCCTCGCCGTGAAGTGCGATATCACCGATACCGCCGCCGTGGACGCCATGGTGGACGCTGTGCTCGCCAAGTTCGGCCGCATCGATATCGTTATCAATAACGCCGGTACCGGCGCTGTGGCCCCCGCCGAGGATATCACCGACGAGCAGTTCGCCAACGAAATGAACATCGACCTGTTCGG
>CADBOC010000032.1 GCA_902796175.1 Oscillospiraceae bacterium
CGGGCACCGGACGCACGCGCCCTTTTTTGCAGACAGAACGGTTCAGACTCTGTTTTCGACCGTTCACATCATCCGTATTGACATACCCTCCGGCGCTGTGTTATAAAAAGAACCGGCGGCGGACGTTTTCCGTCACAGAGCGAACCAAAACGAGCGTCCCGGATACGCCGATGATAAGGAGGGGAAGAATATGCCGAAGATCCCACGTCCCCCGAAAGGGACCCGCCATGACGCGCGCGGAACAAAGCGCTCCGGGGAAAGCTTTCCGGAACAAGACGCGAAAGCAGAAAAATCCGTATCGCCGGAGGCGGCGCTATGGACGCCGATCTTAACGCCGACAAAAGATCCCTTCGAAGATGTTCCGATGAAATGGTTCAACGCGCTTTTGAGGATGATGCAATTTCCGTTCGATTGCACTTTCGGTTATCTCATCGTATTTTTATTGCAATTCGGTTTTGCCTACGCCTATTTATTTCAAGACTGTCCCCCGCTGTTTCCCTTGATCGGCCGGATAAATATACAGGTGATCGTAGCCGTGATCAATCTGCCTTTTTTTCTGTTCTCAGAGAAGGCCGGCAACATGCTGAAGGCCCGGAAATGGAACGGTGTGATCGCGTCGCATATCTATCTTTTACTGGGACCGCCTGTCTATACGGTCAACCTCCTTGCGTTGACTTTGCTTGGGGTTATCCGGCGTCTTGCTTATCCGATCTTTATCGCATCTGTGATCGGCGGGGTCATTGCTGTCTGTCTCAACATACAATACTTCAGCAAACGCAGACGTCTGTTTTCCAGATCGAAAAAGCAAAAGAAAAAGGAGGACTGATCCTATCATGCGGACCTGTTTACGCAAATGGACAGCCGTCGCGGCGGCTGTCATCCTGTTCACGGCGGCGCTCATCCCAGCCGTTTTCGCGAACGCCCCCGGCGACGTGGACGGAGATACGCTGATCACCGCCGCGGACGCAAGACTGGCGCTGCGCATCGCCGTAGGGCTTGAAACCTACGGGCAGGAGACGCAGTCTTACCGCGCCGCCGAGGTAACGGGCGACGGCGACGTGCGCGCGGATGACGCCCGCCTGATCCTGCGCGTGAGCGTGGGGCTGGAATCCTTCAGCGGCGGCGGCGCCGATTTCGAGGACCGCCGCTTTACGCTCTGTTTTCCCGCGGCGCTCAGCGGGGAATGCAATGTGAGGGAGCGCGGCGACGAATACGCCGTGTGCGACCGATACGGCGAAGAGATCTTTTACCTGTATCTGAGAGACCCGGGCGACGATATCATCGACAATTCGTTCATGCTGGGCAGCATTGACAACGGATGGGACCCGTACGTGGTGTTTGCCGCGTTCCCGACCGATCTGCGCTGCAGCGAGGAACATCTCGGGTATTATCAGGGGCTTGCCGCCTATGCGGATTCTCTGGAAGATATCCTCGGCATGATCGGCAGCTCCGCATATTACCGTTTTACGCCCTTTTACGAGGATCCGGGCGGATGGATCGGCAAAACCGTCGGCGAACTGACGGAGGTCTTCGGCACGGAGCTCACAATGGACGCCTCCGGCTGGCTGCGCTACCGGGATACTCTGGGCAGAGACGTGCTGCCGCTCGTGTTCGAATCGGATCACGGAGGCGGCTTTGACGAAGACACGCAGATCGTAAGCGTATATGTGAGCACGGCGGATCTCGGCTTTCCGATCCTGCCCGGCGTGAACACGCACGACTTCTTCCCCTCGATCGACGCGTCTCTTGAAGCAAAGGGGATCCCGAAGGCCTACAGCGTCTCCGCCGCCCGAACCGTTTTGCAGGCGATATACAACGAACGCAGCTATTCCTTCTACTGGAAAAACAGCGCCGGTATGCATTCATACGCGGATTACATCCACATCGAGCCTCTGGGCTCTGAGTGGAACGTATAACAGAAAAAGGAGAGGGCCTCACATGAAAAAGATCACATGCCCCAACTGCGGAACAAGTTATTTCGATTTTGAAAAGATCTGCCCGCAGTGCGGCGGCAGACAAAACGAACAACCCGAAAAGACCGATTTTCAGGCGCCCGCCCGGCCCGCTTCTCCGCAGCCGCCCGCGCAGAGTTCTCCGCCCGCGGCTGCCGGAACTTATCACGCGCCCTCCCCCGACGCGGCCGCGCCGCGGCAGCCGGCCGCCGCTTCCGCCCAAACGGACCTCCCGCTGAAATGGTACCGTTTCATCATTTACTTTCAGCTCTTTTTAGCCGCGCTGAGTCAGCTTGGCGCAGCCCTCCAAATCATCGTCAACGGCGTTCAGTCCGTTAAACAGTTCCGTTCACTCGGTCTGGATTCAGGCTCCGGCGTTCTGATATTCTTCACGTTCGCCCCCGCCGTATTATACCTGATCCTTGCCGGATGGGTGATCAAGATCCGGATGGATCTCGTGCATTTCAAATGGAAAGGCGTGACCGCGTATTATATCTATAATTTTCTTCTGCTTCTCGCGCCCCAGATCCTGCAGGCGCTGGCCGGCGCCTTCACAGCCCATCTGATATACGACGCCGCCGGCATGCTCCCCAACCAG
>CADBOC010000033.1 GCA_902796175.1 Oscillospiraceae bacterium
AAACGCGACCGTTTCCGCCACAGTATAGGTCCCGGCCCGGAACAGGACCTTCAGCGGTCCCGGAACCGTTTTGGCCCGTTCCTTCGCCCCGGTGAGAGTCGCCAGGGGCGCCGCCGCCGTACCGGCGGCGTCGTCATTGCCGACAGGGGATACGTAGAGCGTTTTTTCCGCCGCAAAAGCGGGAGCCGCAAGAACCGTCATCATGATCACCGTCCATACCGTCAGTAGAACAGAACATACGCGTCGCTTCGTCATAGCCATTGTCCTCCGTTTCCTCCGCGAGCGGGCGCGCTGAGACCGTACGCGCCCCGCACTATCCAGTATAAGCGGATCCGCTCAAAAAAACAAGAGAAAAACAAAAAAAGAAGCCGCGGCTCAGACACAGCGGCTTCTCATGATCCTGCTTTACGGCTCAGTTCTCTTCCTCTTCGTCCGTATCCTCTTCATCGTCATTCCGCGATGAACGGGATCCGTCTTCCTCTTCGTTTGCAGCGTCGTCTTCGGCGTCGTCTTCATCGTCGTCTCCGCCGGCGTCCCGCGCATGCTCCCCCCCGTCGTCCTCCTCTTCGTCATACCAATCGTCTTCTTCTTCGTCGGGGGTATCAGCGCCGTCTTCGCGCGCGTCAGTCTCACCGTTTTCCTTCTTTTCGGATCCGGCCTCCTCTTCGCCGGCTTCGGAGACGTCCGCATCCGCATCCCGGTCGGGCGCCGGGGCGGCTTCCTCGGACGGAGCTGCGTCTTCGGCGACGTCTTCCTCCAAAAGATCCAGATTCAGAGAGACCGTACGCGTTTCGCCCTCATGCAGCTCGACCGTAACGGAGTCGGATGAAAGCGGGCAGGTAACGGTGATCGTCTGATCCTCGCCCGCGTAAACGTCCGCGATCACATACCGCGCGTGCAGATCCCACGACATCAGCGAAACGGTCGCGTTCGAAAGCGTTCTGACGCCCGCAAGGCTGCCGGAATTCATGCCGGATGAAAGCAGGCAGGGCAGCAGCGTCAGGGACTCCGCATCGGAACGCAGGAGCGATTCCGTAACGGCCGCGGTGAACGCGGGCAGCGCCGAAGAGCGCACCGGGGAATTCTTTTCGGGACCGCTCGGCAGCAGCGAAACGCTCCGCTTGCCGGCGGTCAGCGCGCGCCGGAGCGCGCCCCCGAACAGCTCGCGGTCGCCGAGCCGAACGGCGGCAAGCGCCTCCAGAGCGGCGGCGCCGGGATCCTCGGGGCCTTTTTTTCTCTGCAGGAGCGCCCGGACGGTTTCTTCCGTCTCAGAGCCGGCGCTCCCGGGCGCGGCAGGCCAAAGGGGATAACAGGAGGAAAAGCCTGGTTCGTCGGCGTGCGCCGTGACTGACGGCAGACGTTTCAGCAGACGGCGGCAGGCGCCGAGGTCAAGACGGAACGACTCTGCCGCGTCCTTATCCCCGTCTTCCCCGTCTTCGTCATTCCCGTCCTCTTCATCCCGGCCGCGGTCATCTTCGGCGTCCTCGTTCTCTTCCTCATCCTCCGCCTCGTTTTCGGCCTCGGCGGCAGTACGTTCTGTTATATCAAGGAGCATGGTGAGCGCGTCACGGCACGCGGCGACGTCGACAGACTCGTTCGCGAACGCAAGCGTCGCGCCGGGCGCCGTGCCCGGCAGCAGCGCGTAAGACGCTTCTCCCGCAGGGGCTTTTTTGCCCGCGTTCTCCTCCACGCCGCCCTCGGCGTTCGTCAGATACGCGGGATCGGCGACGGCAAGCCAGTAAACGGCCGTTTTCTGCAGCAGCGGCAGCAGCACCTGCGTCTCCGCGAGAAGCGTTCCCCGCTCTTCCGCCTCTTCGATCGCGTCATCGTCAAGCTCAAGCAGATCCTTCAGTTCCGCCGTCGGCGGCAGCATTTCGAGCGGGATCTCTCTCACCGCGCCCGAGAGCACCGCCTCATAGAGCGGCCGCAGCAGCATCGAAGCGCCGGCGTTCCAGTATAAGGACCCGGTCTCGGGCAGCGTTTCTCCGTCCGTAACGGCAGGAGCCTGCAGCGCGTCGCTGACGCCGTGCGTATCGCGCGCGAACGTCTCCCAGCCCGGCGCCTGAGACAGGAGCCACGCGGCGTACCGCGCCGCGGCGTCAGGAGAATTGGCCGAAGCAAGTCCGGCTGCCTGCAGCAGGGCGTCTCCGTTCAGCTCATAGGCGCCGTTCCCGGGGCCGAATTCCCCCGTCCACATACCGCAGGTGCGCCCCGCGCCGCACAGCTGCGCCCAACGGCCGGCGTAAAACATACGCACCAGATACGAAGGATCGACGGCAGGGCCCTTCCTGCTTTTTTTGCCCGCCCCGCGCAGCATGGTCTCGTTGCTTCTGAGCCCGGTCGTACCGCTGACCGTCAGCGTGACCGCGCCGAACCCGGCGTCGTAGACCTCGCTGTGCGCGACCAGAGCGGCGTCGTAATCGAAATAGCCGTCGTTCAGATAGGTTTCCGACAGCTTGACGGCGCGCTGTCTCGCGTCCCGCAAAGAGCGGCTGAGACCGGCGGCGGCAAAATCCTCGCCCTTCCCGAGATCGTCCGCGGGCGCGGAGATCGTGATCAGATAGACCGCGTATGCGTCGGAGATGCGCACGCAGTCCGTTTCCTCCGGCGCGTTTTTCGCCTCTTCCCCGTCTGAAGCGGAGGTGATCACCTGGCGTGTGCCCCCGTCGTTTATGATATAGGTAAAAGTGAACCAGCCCGACTGCCTTTTTCCGGAGCCCTTATACGCGTCCTGATCCGGATAGTGGCCTACGAACGCGATCCAGTCCCCGTCGGGATCCGCAACGCGTTTTACAAGGCAATCCCGCTCGCTGCCGGCGCCGTAACCGGCCATCACCGAGATGTCGTCAAAAGACAGGCTGACGCTCATGCGTTCGCCTGATTCGCTGCCGAGCCGCGTAAATACGGCGTTATCCGCCATAGAGGTGAAGGAACGGCGTTCCCATGAACCGTTTTCATCCGAAAAGCTGACGCCTACCTCGCCTGTTTCGTAATCTGTGAAGCGGATGTATTTGCGCGGATTGCCCCTCGCAAGGCGGATGCGCAGCGCCCCGCCCGGATGGAACGAACCGCCCGCCCCGGCGGCCGCCGCGGGCGCCCCTTCGCCCGACGCCGCAAGCTTTTTCGCCTCGGCCAGCGTCGGCGCGGGGGCGGTCTCATCCCCGGCTTCGCCGTCTTCCTCCTGCGCCCGGTCGGGTGAGGGCATCACAAAACCGACGTGCTGAAAGATCAGGCTGTCGGAATACGGCGCGCCGCTCTCGATAAACCCCTGTTCGCCGTTGCCGGAGATCATTCCGTCGCGCCAATCCATGGGATCGTTCGCTTTTGAATCACTCAGCTCCGTATACGTGCCGCAATAGCTGATCTTATCTTTGTTTTTCAGCAGCTTCACAGCGACCCCCGTGCTCTGATCTCCGCAGGACGGCAGCATCGGCAGCAGCAGCAAACAGCTCAGAACGGCAACGATTCTCCTTACAGACCTACGCATTGTCATGGCTCCCCGTTTCATTCTATCATCCGTTCGGCGGCGGTCCGCAAAAAACAGACCGGATCCCGCCGTTTTCCTTATCAAAATTGTATTATATCGGATATTTTTGCTTTTCGCAATCGTTATTTCATTTTTGTCACTCATTTTTTATACTTTTTTTCAATGTCCGATTTTTTTCGCGTTTTTGCCGAATTATCACAAAATTGTTGTGTATCTTTAAATTTTTCAGAATCTCGTTTTTATGTATTGTTTTTTGGTCCGCCTTGTGTTAAGATGACACTGTAAAATCATCAGAATAACAGGAGGTGTACACTGTATGTCGATCGATGAGGTACTGAAGATCATCAAGGCGTTCTTTGAGGCGCTTCTCAACATCATCAAGACCTTGAAGGGCGAAGAAAAAGCAACCGACGCTACCGGCGAATAATTCCTTGCTCTGCCCCCGGTCGGTTCCCGCCTAGCCGGGACCGAAAAAAACGACGGCTTGCCCGTCGATTTTTTTTCAGCGGGTCCGGCGCAGGCGTTCAATCATAACGTTTGTTCTGTCGTTTCATGAACAAACTGTAAACTTTAAACAACTGTCGCCTTTTTCAAACTTTTTCCTATTGTACTAATTTTTTTTCTGTGATAAGATGTTATTGTAGAGCAAATGCTCAAAAGGAGGTGCGGCACATGGTTGGTTTTTCCATGGAGGATCTGCTCGGCGTGCTTGCCAAGATCATGAATGCTTTCAAGCAGGTAATGGGCTGGCTCGGCATTCTGGTTTTGCCCGAGGATGAAGATAAAAAGTATTATCCCACCAAGGCGACAGAAGATGCGGCGTCTGAGGCCGACGCCGGCTGATGCTTTCATAAACAGAGTTTTTGAAGAGAGGTGTCTGATCAGATATGAAGATCCCCTATGATTTTTCGATCGAAGATTGGGTTGAGCGTTTTCGCCAGCTGTTCCAGATCGTGGCGAATTTCCTGAAGGATGCGTTCGGCATCGATCTTTTCACCGCAGAGGACCAGGTCGGCAAATCGGACGAAGGCGCGTCGGAGGGTTAAGTCTCCCCGCGCATCAATACACAATAAAGAGGTGAATGGTATGGATTTCAAAGAGATCATGCAGGCGTTTTTCCAGTTTCTGACGGATCTGTTTGCCGCGTTGAACAAATTCCTCGGCATCGAGATCACGATCACAGACGATGAGACGGAAGCTTCCTCCGACGAGGGCTGAGATCCCGTCCGTTTTCTGAAGCGTACAAAAAAAATAAATCGGATAGGAGTGAACTTGTATGTTCGATTTCGGAGAACTTCTTACGTTCCTGAAAAGTCTGTTCGACGCAATCATGGCTTTTGCGAAGAAGGTCTTTAAGTTTGACGTTGAAGCAGATGCTGACGCCGAAAGCGAAACGGCCGAAAACTGAGCCGCAGCGGTTGGCAGAAACAAAACAGACGGCCTGTGGCCGTCTGTTTTCTATATCCCGGCCTTTTTTCCGCCGCGGCGGCGAACGGGCGCGAAGCATAACGGAGGAAACCAATGAACATTTCAAAAGATATTTTTTACGCGGGCGTCAACGACCACGAGATCGATCTGTTTGAGGGGCAGTTCGTCGTGCCGAACGGCATGGCCTACAACTCCTACGTGATCGTCGACGAAAAGATCGCCGTGATGGACAGCGTAGACGCCCGTTTCAAACATGAGTGGCTCGATAACATCGCCGCGGTCCTGAACGGCAGAACGCCCGACTATCTGATCGTGCAGCACATGGAGCCCGACCATTCCGCGAACGTGAAGAACTTTCTCGATACCTACCCCGACGCGACCGTGGTAGCCTCCGCAAAAGCCTTTGCCATGATGGCTAACTTTTTCGGGACCGATTTCGCGGACCGCCGTCTGGTCGTGGGCGAGGGAGATACGCTGCCCCTCGGCAGACACACGCTCACCTTCATCACAGCGCCGATGGTGCACTGGCCCGAGGTACTCATGACCTGGGACGCGGCGGACGGCGTTCTGTTCTCCGCCGACGCGTTCGGCAAATTCGGCGCGCTGGACACCGAAGAGGATTGGGCGTGCGAAGCCCGCCGGTATTACTTTGGCATCGTAGGAAAATACGGCGCGCAGGCGCTGGGCGTCCTGAAAAAGGCTGCGGGGCTCCCCATTCAGACGATCTGCCCGCTGCACGGCCCCGTGCTCAGCGAAAACCTCGGCTACTATCTCGGCCTGTATAACACCTGGGCCTCTTATCAGCCCGAGAGCGAGGGCGTGTTCATCGCCTACACAAGCGTCTACGGCAATACGAAAAAAGCAGCGGAGCTGCTCGCCGACGCGCTCAAAAAACAGGGCTGCCCCAAGGTATCGGTCGCCGACCTCGCGCGCGAGGATATGGCTGAATGCGTGGAGGACGCGTTCCGTTACGGCAAGCTGGTACTCGCCACCACCACCTACAACGCGGAGATATTCCCCTTTATGCGCACCT
>CADBOC010000034.1 GCA_902796175.1 Oscillospiraceae bacterium
TATACGCCGGACGAGCATTTCGCGAACCTCAAGCGCGCCATCGCCGCCATGACGGGCAAGGCCCGCCGCATCACGGTGATCATGCCCATGCTTTATGAGGGGCGTCAGCACAAACGCGGCTCCCGTGAATCGCTGGACTGCGCCCTGGCGCTGCAGGAGCTGTGCGAGTTCATGGGGGTCGATAACATCCTGACCTTTGACGCGCACGACCCGCGCGTGTGCAACGCCATCCCGCTCAAGGGGTTTGAGAACGTTTACACCACCTATCAGATGATCAAGGCGCTTGTGAACAACACGCCGGATCTGAAGATCGACAAGGAGCACCTGATGATCATCTCGCCCGACGAGGGCGGCATGAACCGCGCCGTATACTATTCCTCCGTTCTGGGGCTGGAGCTCGGCATGTTCTATAAGCGCCGCGACTATTCCCGCGTCGTAAAGGGCCGCAACCCGATCATTGCCCACGAATTCCTCGGCTCGAACGTGGAGGGCAAAGACATGATCGTGGTGGACGATATGATCTCCTCCGGCGAATCGATGCTTGAGGTCGCCCGCAAGCTCAAGGGCATGGGCGCCAGAAACATCTACGTCTGCTGCGCGTTCGGCCTGTTCTGCAACGGGCTCGGGCTTTTCGACAAAGCGTATGAAGAGGGCGCGATCTCCCGCGTGTTCACCACGAACCTGATCTACCGCACGCCGGAGCTGCTGAAGCGCGAGTGGTTCTGCGAGGTCGATCTCTCGAAATATATCTCCCTGCTCATCGACGCGCTGAATCACGATATGTCGATCGCGACGCTTCTCAATCACGCGCAGCGCATCAAGCCGTTTTTGGAGAGCCACGGCTTTCACATTGTGATCAAGAGCGAATAAAAAATTTTACTTGACAAATATCGTTCAAAGGCGTATACTGAACGGGAATCTATAACAGAAAGGAGGCGGACAAAGTGAAAAAGGCGTATCTTACAAACCGAGAGCATAACGCAGTGCTGCGTCCGCCGTGTCCGAGTGCGGAATAATATCCTGTAGCGAAAAAAACGGAGAAGCACTGTTTTATGACGGTGCTTCTCTTTTTTTGATCTGAAAGGAGGGACCTGCCGATGTCCCGAACCCATACGAACGCGCCGCCGAAGCGGCGAAGATCGCGTTCGCTCGCGCCCGAAGAAGCGGCCGCGTTCCGCGCTGCCGGTCTGGACGTATCGACTCTGCTTTACGTCTGCCGGGGCGATATGACGCGCGAAGGCGAATACCTCGATACCTGGGCGGCGTTTGACGAAAAGGGCGTGTATTACGCCGAGGGCGCGGTGGAGCTCGCGCCCGGAAGAACGAAGCGCGGACGCAAGCCGGAGGTCCGCGTATCCATCCGGAACGTAGAGGCGATCCCCATTGAAGAGATCGACGCGCTCGACTGTGAAAAATTCGTTTCCACCGGCCGCCTTGTCGCGAAACAGGGGGATGCTTACCGCACCCTCGCGCGCTTTTCCATCGGCTGCGTCGGCGGCTTTCATGAGCTGGCCCGCGCCTTCGGGCAGTACAGGGAGAGCGGCAGCGTGGAGCTTCCGCCGGAGGAGGAGGAGAAGGTCTGCCGCGTATGCGGCCGGCCCGCGCTGCCGGGCAAGGACCTTTGTGAGGACCATGTAAAAAACGCGGCGACCGCGGTGCGTCTCTTCCGGTTTTTCGGCGGATACGTCCCGCAGATCGCGGTGATCCTCCTTTTTATGCTGCTTGAGTCGGGCCTTTCCGTTTTTCTGCCGCAGCTGGGCACCCGTTCGCTCTTTGACAACGTGATCGGAAACGCGGCGGGCAAGCCCCTTGAAACAGTACTTGCGGCGCTGTTCACACTCGTTGCCTCTTACCTCGGTCTGAGTCTGGTGCGCATCCTGTTCCGCGTGGCGCAGCAGTATGTAACGGCCTCCATCATGCCGCGGGTGACCTACGACATCAAGGTGCGCATCTTTTCGGCCATGCAGCGCCTGTCTCTGAGCTTCTATTCCTCCAAGCAGACGGGGTCGCTGATGGAGCGCGTTACCCGCGATACGAACAGCATCTACTGGTTTTTTATCGACGGCGTTCCCAGCGTCATCATTTCGACCGCGACCGTCGTCGGGGTGCTGGCGATCATGTTTGCCATGAGCCCCCGGCTTTCCCTGATCGCGCTCGCGGCCTTCCCGCCCATCATCGCCCTGCTTGTGATCGGGGATAAGTATTTCGTCGGTATGCATCACCGTTCGTGGGTCTTCGCATCCCGCGTTTCCTCGATGGTGAGCGACAACATCAACGGGCAGCGCGTGATCAAGGCCTTTTCAAAGGAGCAGGATGAGCTGCGCCGTTTCCAGAAGGTGAGCGGGGAATTCCGCCGGGCGGAGCTGCGCCTGAACCTGTTTGAAGCGACCCTTTTCCCGATGGTAGAGCTTTTTGTGACGCTGCTCTCCGCCGTGGTGCTCGCCGCCGGGGGCGTGATGGTGGCGAAGGGCGAGCTTACCGCCGGCACTCTGCTGAGCTTCATTGTATATCTGGAGATGCTGCGCGACCCCTTCGATTTCCTTTCGTGGGTATCGAACTGGTGGTCCCGCTGCGCCGACGCCGCCCAGCGCGTATTTGAGATCTGCGATTCCGACGCCGAGATCAAAGAAAAGCCCGACGCCGTCGCTCTGACGGATCTCAGGGGCGAGATCGACGTGCGGGAGCTGGAATTTGAGTATGAGCCGGCGCGTCCCGTTATCAAGCGGCTCGACCTGCATGTGAACGCCGGCGAAATGCTCGGGATCGTCGGCAAGACCGGCGCCGGCAAAACGACCATCGCAAGCCTGATCGCCCGTCTGTACGACGCTTCTTCGGGGCATATCACGATCGACGGGCACGACGTGCGCGATATACGGCTTTCGGATCTGCGCAAAAACATCGGCGTCGTATCGCAGGATATCTATCTGTTTATCGGTACGGTGGCGGATAACATCCGCTACGCCGCGCCCGACGCGCCGATGGAGGCGGTGATCGCCGCCGCGAAGGCTGCCAGCGCCCACGAATTCATCATGAAGCTGCCGGACGCGTACGAGACGCGCATCGGCGCGGGCGGGCGCAAGCTATCAGGCGGCGAAAAGCAGCGCATCTCCATCGCCCGCACGATCATTCAGGACCCCAGGATCCTGATCCTGGACGAGGCGACCGCCGCGATGGATACCGAGACGGAGCGCAGCATACAGAGCGCGATCACGGCGCTGAAGGCGGGGCGCACCACGATCGCCATCGCGCACCGCCTTTCCACCCTGCGCGACGCCGACCGCCTCGCGGTGATCGAAGACGGCGCGGTGACAGAGAGCGGCACCTATGCCGAGCTGCTCGAAAAACAGGGCGCGTTCTATAACCTGTACAGAATACAGGAGGAGGCGCTCAAAGCCGCGGGGATCCTCGACGACGGCCCCGGCGATGAAAAAGGAGATGAAGAAGATGGCTGACGGAAATAAGACGGGGGCGCTGAAGACCGAATTCGTTTCGCCTGAGACCTGTGTGTTTTCTGTGTCGGATACGGGCTTTCTGCGCGTGACGCTGGGCGGCCGCGTTTACCCGCGCGTGGTGCTGACCCGCGCGCTTCCATTCTCCGAGCCCGAAAAATACATCGGTATCTCGGACGTGGACCGGAAGGAGATCGGCATGATCGAAGACGCTTCCGCGTTTTCAGACGAACAGCGGCGGCTCATCGAAAACGAGCTTTCGCTGCGCTACTACTGCCCCGAGGTCGAAGAGATCCGCTCGATCAGGGAGAAAATGGGGCATTTCTATTTTGAGGTGCTGATCGGCGGGCAGGAAAAGCGCTTCACGGTGCGCGATATCTCAAAAAGCGTACGCACGCTGGGACAGGGCGTTGAGATCACGGATATGGACGCCAACCGCTACCGCATCCCGGATCTTTCGGCGATCGGGCGGAAGAGCCGCCGGATGCTGGAACCCTATATTTATTGATGACAGGAGGCGATCGTCATCGCTGCCGTAACATTTGATCTTACTCCCGACGGCGCGCCCGGGGAGGGAAGCGTGTGTTTTGAAAACGCCGCCGTCGCCGTAACGGAGGCCTCGGGGGCGCGGCGCGTTTATCCGCTCTCCGGCGTAAAGGAGATCCTGCAGCGCACCTACTGCGGCTGCGGCACGCTGGAGCTTGTGCCGGAAAACGCGGGCGATTCGGCTGAAAACGCCGTTTTCCTCTGCCGTTTCACGATGGCCTGCGCCGACGCCGTCGGCGAGTTCTGCAAGGTCGTGAACTACTATCTCGATACCGGCGTCGTCACCGAGCCGGACGCCGGCGCGGTGCGCGTGTGCAAAACCTGCGGCAGGCACCTGCCGAAGGGGACGGACGTATGTCTGTTCTGCGTAAAAAAGAGCTCTCTGTTCACCCGTACGCTCGGCATTATGCGGCCCTATGCGCCGCGCATTATCGCGGCAAGCCTTGTTTTAACGCTCTCAACCGCGCTTTCGGCGCTCTCGCCGGTGCTCAACGCCCGCCTGATGGACGGTTACCTGACCGCCGCCGGGCTGGCGCAGGACGTCCGTATACGGGGCATTCTGCTCACGGTGCTGGGCATCGCGCTGGCGCAGGCCGGCAGCGGCGTGTGCCGGATGCTGAGCAACCGCATGGCGAACCGTTTTTCCACCGCCATGTCGGCGGATCTGAGAGAGCGCGTCTATGATAAGATCCAGCGTCTGTCGCTGACGTCGATGTCCAAAAAGACCTCAGGGGACCTGATGAAGCGCGTCACCAAGGATACGGAGACCGTTAAGAGCTTTATCTCCGAGCAGGGGCTTTACGCCCTTGAAAAGCTGATCATGTTCGTTGTGATCCTCATTCTGCTGCTGCGCATCAGCCCGCTGCTGACCGCCCTTGCCGTGCTGCCGATCCCGCTTGTGGTGTACGTGATCACCCGGTTCTGGCGGTTCATCCACTTTCGCTATGAAAAGCAGTGGCGGTGCGAGTCGCGCGGGAATTCGATGCTGCACGACATCGTAAAAGGCATACGCGTCGTAAAGACCTTCGGCAACGAGGCGCGTGAGATCGAAAAATTTGACCGCGTCAGCCGCAGGCTCTGCGACGTAGCCGTGCAAAACGAGCATATCTGGGCGCTTACATTCCCCTTTCTCACGTTTTTGATGGGGGCGGGGGAGTACCTGGTGCTGTATTTCGGCGGCGCGGCGGCGCTGAAGGGCAGTATCAGCCCCGGGCAGCTTCTGGAATTCACCCTCTTTCTGGTCTACCTTTACCAGCCCATGCGCTGGCTTTCTACGCTGCCCAGACGCCTCGGCGAGATGGCGACGAGCCTCA
>CADBOC010000035.1 GCA_902796175.1 Oscillospiraceae bacterium
GAAGGGAACAGCGGCGGTTTTGCTTCGTTCATCGCGCGCATCCGTTCGATCTGGCAGCGCTTCCTCGATCTGCTGCGCAGGATCCTCGCGCTCCTGGGCGTTAAGATCGGCTGATCGCCCGGATAGTTTGATCCGTAAAAACAGGGGCTCTGCAACGGCCGTTCGCCGTTCAGAGCCCCTGTATTTTTGCCTGTCTATGACCCGTACCGGTCCGCCGCGGCCAGAAAGAGCGTCCTGAGCGCCGTGCTGATGCCGGGCAGCTCCGACGCGGGCAGGGGATTGTGACCTCTGCCGCACTCCACCGTAACGGCGGGGATCCCCTTTTCGATCATCGCCCAGTCCGCCGACGCGCCGACAAAGCTGTCTTCGTCGTCCCGCCAGTAACCGGTCTCCGTTGCGGCAAGGTCCGCCAGCGCCATCGCTGCGGCTTTCCCCGCGTCGTTCTGTCGGCATGCCCAGTAGATGAGCCCTCCCTGCGAGTGGACGCTCAGAACCGCGACGGGATTTTGCAGACGTTCGATCAGGCCGCGGTACGCCGCGGTCTCAGCTTCCGGGCGGAGCCGGTCTCCCGCGTATTCTTCGTTTGCCGGGGCGAAAACGCCGGTTCGGTAGGAAAGACCCGATCGGGCAAAATAAAAATTCCGGTTCAGATCCACGCCGTTTGCGTTCGCCTTCCAGGCCTTGAGGTAATCGGCAAGGCTTTCGTTTGTGTTTCCCCTGATGCGGTTTTGTTCCCATATAGAGCGTACGCCGGCGGCGAGCGCTTCGTTCCTGAGGCCGCTCAAACCGAACTGGCTGATCGCGATGCCGTCGGGGTTGAGCATGGGAATGATGATCAGATCGACGTCGTCCAGGATCTGCCGTACCGTTCTGCCCCTGTATACGGGCAGATCAAAGTTTCGCAGGTAATACTCCGCGGTCTCCATTACGGCGGCGGGATTCAGGTATTCCGAGCCGTGGATCCCCGCGTCGATCACGATCTGTGACGCGCCGTATCCGCTGCCGAGCACTGCGCAGAATACGTCTCTGCCGTCTGCCGTTTTGCAGAGGGAACGGCAGGTGAAGCGTGCGGGGAACGCCTCCGACAGCGATTTCAGATCCTCTTCCATTTCCGGATAGGCGTATCTGCCGTCTGCGGGGGGCTGTACGATCCGGCTTCGCGTGCCGGCGAGCCGGTTATCGCCTCCGCTTGGCGAAAGCGGCGTGAGGCCGACCGCCATACGAAGCGCCAGACGGGCGTCAGCGGCGGTCACGCTTCCGTCTCCGTCCGGGTCAGCGGCGGCGCGGCTTTCGCCCGAGAACCGCTGCAGCCCCACAGCCGCGCGCAGGATCATACGCGCGTCGCCGGCAGTCACGACGCCGTCATTGTCGGCGTCTGCGTAATAACGCGCCGCCGTTCCGGCGGAAGCCGTTTGGGGGATGCGGACGGCTGTCAAAATAAAAAGAACACAGATCGCCGCGGTCAGCGCCGCGCGGCGGCGAATGCTTTTGCGTTTCATGCTGCCTCCTGAATCGTTTTCTTTATTTTTTCACAAAAAAAGGGGGTTGTCAATGGCGGAAACGGTTGCAATCCCGCTGAAAATCTGTTATCCTAAAAACAGTACGCCTTTCTTATCGAGGGACGCTGTATAAAGGAGAGGATCAGAGAATGGCAAGCATCGCAGGCAGGATCTTTGCCGAGATCGCCCGCGCGGCGGGGAACGTGAATCCCCTGACCGTGGAAAAAAAGAAGAAGCAGCTCGTAAAGGATCTGCGCAGCATGGAGCCGCTTTTTAAGCATTATTTCGCGCCGCCCGGATACCGGTATAAAAAGACGGACGCCGACGGCGTGCCGATGGAGGTCTTCAGCAAAAAGAAAAACGGCAGCGACAAGGCCGTGCTGGTCCTGCACGGCGGCGCGTACATCTCGCGCATGATGTTCTGTTACCGGCTGTTAAACCCCCGCTATTCCCGCGCTTCCTACGGCGGCACGGTGGTGCATTTTGATTACCGCTGCGCGCCGGAGCATACCTACCCCGCGGCGCTTGAGGACGCGATCAAGGTATGGAACAAGCTGCTCGAGATGGGCTTTCAACCGGAGAACATCGTAACGGTGGGCGACAGCGCGGGCGGCAACCTGACGCTGGCGCTGCTCATCTGGCTGCGCGAGCATGAAAAGGAGATGCCGAAGGCCTCCGTCATGATGTCGCCGTGGATCGACATGACCGCCTCCGGCCCTTCTTACGTCTACAATTACAAGGTGGATCCCGTGTTCGGTATCAGGGGCAAAACGCCGAACCCTGAGGAGGTAAAGGAGCTGCTCGCAAAGAGCGAGCTCTATATGTGGCTCGGCGGCCACGACCGCGCCGACCCGCACGTCTCGCCCGCTCTGGCGGAATACGACGGCGCTTACCCGCCGATCTTTGTGACCGTGGGCGGGGACGAGATGCTCAAGAGCGAAGCCGAGACGCTGGTGAATAAGTTCAAAGCCGCCGGGATCGAAGCCACCCTTCACGTCGGCGACCGCATGTTCCACGCCTTCCCGGTTTACCAGATCTTCCCCGAGGCGCGCAAGGCGCTTAAAGAGATCGAGGCCTTCATCCGCCGTCAGCTCGCGTAAGCGCAGTTACAGACAGAGACGTGCGAGAATGTCGGCCCCGAACATCCCATGCTTGAATAAGGGCATACGTCTTTTTCGATCTTAGTAATGCGGTCTAAAATGCGCACCCTGCGCTCCATGTTTCAAAATGCGCTTAAATCTATTGCTTTATTCCCCTCGGAGTTTCAACGATTCCGAGGGGATTTCTTTTTTCAAAACCTCTGATTGTTTGATAAAAGAAGTATACTCGAATCTATTGACAGAATAGGACGATATATCAACTAAAAGGAGAGCCTAACATTGAAAGGTAAACCGAATGCTGTCATATCTGAAACAACCCAAAATCGCGATGGAAAGAAACAGTATTTGCTGAATCTTAGCAGAAGAACGATCCATGACGCCCGGTCAAAAGACGGAAGATGCAGGATCGCACTTATCTCTGACGATAATAAAAAGCTTTTTTTCGATTGCTTTGATGCAAAGCGTTTTTTGCCTGAAGGTAAGAAAGTTGCGTCGGCGTGTGCGTTTTGTCTGGGGAGTAATTTTGAACAAACGTTGGTAGATGATTTATGCACAAAGAATTGATTACAGATTTCTTATGAGAAAAAGTCACCATCCTTTACAGATCTCATATCCGTCAAAAGCTCCCCCGGGATTTCAACAATTCCCGGGGGAGCTTTGCGCGTCCGGCATATCGCCATTCCATTTTTACCGATACGTATGCGAAAATCCGTATTCCGCTGTTACGATCGGAAGTCCTTTGCTTTCGGCGTAGAGCAGCACGTTTCGCAGCGTTTCCTTCGCTTCGGCGTTCCAGACCGCGGCGCTCGTGTGCATCATCCAGACGTTCCATTCGCCGGAAGCGATCGCCTGATCGACCAGCTTCGTCAGAACGTCGTAATCCCATACGTAGCCCTTTACGGCGTCGGAGGTCTGCCCGATGCGAAAGCGCTGCAGCTTGAACGGGTCGCCGCCGCCGTCGTTCACTTTGTTGTCGCCCGCGAGGAACGCGCCTTCAAAGCCGGCTCTGCGGGCGGCGTTCTGCCCTTTCTCCTGCAGACCGGTGGAGCCGGAAAAGACGAGCAGCCTGGTTTCGATCCCGTGCTCGCGGAAGGTCTCCCGGGCCTTTGTGTAATCGGCCAGCACGCCCTCTTCGTCAAGGGCGATCCATGCCTTTGATTTTGTCAGATAATGGTTGTAGGTGTGGCAGAGGATCTCGGTTCCGGCGGCGCGCATCTCGTCGATCTGCGCCCAGTTCATGTGCCGGTCGTCCTGCCCGACGGCGCCCGCGATCACGGCGGTCGAGACCGGGATACCCAGCTCCCGCGTCATCGGGAAAATATCGCGGTAATAGGCGCTGTTGCCGTCGTCGTCGATCACGGTGAGCATGGCGTAGGGCGTGCTTTGGGTTGCTTTTACCAGTTTTTCCGTGAACGCGTAGCGGGGAACGCGCCAGCCGGCGGGCGCTTCGAGCGCCGCCGTCCCGCGCAGGATCAGCCGCGCGTCGGCGGCCGTCAGGCAGTCGTCGCCGTCCACGTCGCAGGCGACGGCGGATAAGCTGCGCCGCCCGGCAGAAAGCAGGCCGACCGCGGCTCTGAGCGCCAGAACGGCGTCCGCGTCGGTCAGGGCGCCGTCGCGGTTCACGTCGCCCATCATGAGCGGCATCGTGCTGTCGGCGCGTATGGCGTAGATCCCGCTCTCATAGTCGGTCAGATCTCCGGCGGCAGTCTCCGTCGGTCCCGCGCCGCCGTCGGATCCGGGAACGGGACGGCAGCCCGGCAGAAGGAGCAATACGGCGGCCGCCGCCGCGGTGAGCAGGGCGGTCAAAAGCCTCATGCGGTCCATCAGATCCGACCTTCCAGAAACGCGTCCACGGCGGCCCAGTAGGTATCGGGGTCCTTTACCACGGCGGTGGCGTGCAGGCCGCCCTCGATCGCCTGCTTCGCCTTCGGCGCGGCGCAGGCCTCATACAGGCGGTCCATCATCGAAAAGCTGACGAAATCGTCCGCTGTGCCGTGCAGAAAGACGGTGGGCGTAACGGAACGGCGCACCGCCTCGATCGGCGCGTTTTTGCGGAAGTCGAAGTTGCCCCGCAGCTTTGAGACCGCGTTCACGGCGTATAGCAGCGGGAACGGCGGCAGGTGCGCGTAGGAGCGCATCACGTTCGTGAACTGCTCCCAGCAGGTCGTGAAGGCGCAGTCCGAAACGGCGGCCTTCACGTTCGGGGGCAGCGCTTCGCCGGTCGCGAGCAGCGTCGTCACCCCGCCCATGGAATAGCCGTGCAGCAGGATCTCCGCGTCCGGATCTTCGGCGACGGCGTAGCGGATCCACGCCAACAGAACGTCCTTGTCGCGCCAGCCCATGGAGCAGTAGCTGGTCTCGTCGTTGCCCCAGCCGCGCAGGGAGGGGCAGACGCAGTGAAATCCCTTTTCATAAAAATGCTTCGCGAATACGGCGGTGGAGGAGGGGGCGGAGTTGTAGCCGTGGCAGCAGATCGCCCATTTGTGCGTTTCCTCCGCCGGGTGAAAGAGATAGGCGTGTATGCGCCCGGTACCGGGCGACGTGATCGCAACGTCCTCCCCCTTGTTTTCGCTGAACCAGCGCTGCGCGCCGACGTACAGATCGCCGCCGTAGACGTCGTCCTGCTTATCCGTCGGTTTTTTGAAGCGCTCCACAAAAAAGCGGTTTACGCGGGTATTGAGCGCGCCCTCATAGATGAGCGCCCCCGCGCCCATGACCGCGGCGGTCGCCGCGGCGGACGCGCCGAAGAGAGCCTTTACAGTCTTCATGCGTTGATCGCCTCCACTTTCTTTGAAACAAGCCTGCCGTGCTCCACGCGCACGGTTATTCTTTTGCCGCCCAGAATCACGCTGCCCTCGGCCCAGTCGAGGGCGGGCGCGTAAACGGGATCGACGGCGATCTCGTGAAACCCGGCGCCGTCCTCCGGCTGCCGGATCCCGAGAACGTATTTGAACAGGAATTCCGCCGACGCGCCGAACATCGGGTGGTTCGCTGAATGTTCGTTGAACCACTCCTCCCACAGCGTCGTCGCGCCCGATTCCATCATGCGGTAAAACGATACCTCGCCCCGGTTCGTCCAGAGCCGCAGCGCGTCGTCGCCGTACCCGTGCGAGAAAAGGGCTCCCAGAACAAGCGGCGTGCCGAACATGCCGGTGTCGAAGCAGCCGAGCTCCCGGTAATGCCGTACCAGATTCCGTAAGGTCCGTTCGTCCCCGAGGCCGAGATCCAGCGCGAAGGCGTCCGCGCCGTTCACCTCCCCGCAGAACGAGCCGGTCTCTCTGTTCCAAAACGCGTCGAGAAAGGCTTTGGTAACGGCGGCCTCGGTCTCCTTGAGCCGGGCTTCGTCCTCTGCTTTGCCGAGCGCGGCCGCGATCTCGCCCACGCGCCGCAGGGTTCGGATGTAAAAATAGGTGTTCACAAATGGCTCCGGGATCGGGATGCCGAGCCGGTTGTTGTGCGGCGTGCACCAGTCGCCGAGGCACCAGCCGTTTTCCTCCGCCCGCGTCACGATATGCCCGTCGCTCTTCTGAGCGAGGTAATCGAGGTAGCGCAGCATATGCGGGTAGTATTCCCTGAGAACGGTCTCGTCCCCGTAGAATTTCCAATACTGATAGGGGATCTCCGCGACGGCGCAGCCCCAGCCGCCGGGGCCGCCGCCCCCGCCGTAGAACGGCGCGGTATACTGTACGTGGCCGCCCGTCAGATCCTGACAGTCGGCGATATCCCGCATCCATTTTTTGTAAAGGCCCCGCGCATCGAAGAGGGTCATCACCGCCGGGGCGCAAAGCTGCCCGTCCCCGGTGTAGCCGAGGCGCTCGCGGTGCGGGCAGTCGGAGGGTACGGCGCAGTGGATGTTGTCGCGCTGGGTGCGCACGTACGCGTCAAAGAACCAGTTGAGCAGCGGGTCGGAGCAGCGGAATTCGGCGCTCACGGGCACGTCGGTCGCCGCCAGACAGAATGAGACGAATTCGTGATAGCCCGTGACCTCCACGTAGCGTCCCGCGTGCCAGAGAAAGCGCGGGTACAGAAGCGCCCGTTCGCCCGCTTCGCCGCCGCAGTTGATGAAGGTATCGACGCTGAGGCGGTGCGTGCCGCCGACGGAGTGGAAGTTCAGCGACCCGTCTTCGTTCAGATGCTCGGCGTAGCGCACCTGAACGCGTTCGTTTTTTCGCGCGCCTTTGCCGAAGCGCAGCAGCGCGAAGCCCGCAAGATTTTCGCCGAGGTCGTAGATCACACGGTCCCCGAAGCGCCATATCACCTTCGGGGCCTCCACGCGCCGCAGGATCCGGTCCGGCGGGCAGGTCTGGGGCTCCAACAGGGTGTAGGGACGCTCAACCTCCTTCAAAGGGGCGTAGCCGCCGCCGGTCGGGTCTTCGGTAAAGGGGCTGTCGCCCATCTGCCGCAGGTCCTGCGTCTCGCCGAAGTACATGCTGGTTTTTGTAACGAAGCTCGGACGGAAATATCCTCCCCCGGAGGAGGAATATTCGCGCGTTTTTCCGTCCTTCGTCTTTACCGTGATATGCCAGCAGACCGTCTTTTCGCCGTAGGGCCTGAAATGCTCGTTTTCGCATTCCCACTGACCGAACCAGCCGTCGCCCACGTGCAGGGCGAGGGCGTTTCTGCCCGGCTTCGCGGCGGCGGTCAGATCGAGGCGCAGAAAGTAGGCGCGGTGGCTGAATACGTCGTCCGTCGCGAAGGCGATGCGGCTGTTATCCTGCTTTACGTAGTTCGTCCACGCCGGGGCGTAGAGATCTTCCGAGAGCAGAGAACCGTTGAGATAGGCTTCGGTAAAGCCCAGCGTCAGGATATCCGCCGACGCGCGTTCGATCTCAGCGGGGAAGTCGAGATCGAAGCGGCAGATCACCGCCTCATGCCCTTTGCCGGGGGAGAGCCACCGGTCGTTTTCGAGATACGGGGTCTTCTGCATCATCACGTGCGGCTCGCCGCAGTCGGGATGTACGACCGAAACGCGGTAAAAGCCGCATTTCTCATAAAAGGGCACGGCGTAAAGCTGCGCGTCGAGATACAGGCTTTCGCCGCCGAGCTCGCGCGTTTTGTTCCAAAGCGCGTCTGCGAGCGCCCGGCCGTATCCCTTCCCGCGGTAAGCGGGCAGCACGGCGATGCGCCCGGCCTTGAAGGCGTTCGGGTGTATATAGGGCATAAGCCGGCCGACGCCGACGGGCGTATCCCCGTCGAAGGCCGTCAGGTGCAGGGCGTTGTCGTCCTCCTCCGGCACCAGCTCGTCCGAAAGGGCGTAGCCCTGCTCCTCCACAAATACGGCGACGCGGATGGCTTCGGCGGCGGCGCGGTCGCCC
>CADBOC010000036.1 GCA_902796175.1 Oscillospiraceae bacterium
AAATATAGAAGGCGGCAGATGCCGCCTTCACCGTATACTACTGATTACTGATTACTGACTACTGACAACTGACAACTGACTACTGACTACTGACTACTGACTACTGACTACTGACAACTGAAACTCACTTGCCAAGGACGAACGACACCGCTTCCTTCACGATCTCGAGGCCCTTCATAAGGTCTTCTTCGGGGATGGTGAGGGCGGGCAGGGGTTTTAAGACGCTGTCCTGTCTGCCGGCGCGCTCGATGACGAGCTTATTCTCAAAGCAGCGCTGCGAGGCTTTTTTGCTGAGCGCCGGGTCGATCGCGCCGAACTCGATGCCCCAGATCAGGCCGATGCCGCGCACGGAGAGACGCTCGTCCAGCGGCAGGATCTCGTTCGTCATAAAGTCGCGCACGATCTGCTCTTTGCGGCGGACCGCGGCGAGAAGGTCGGTCTCTTTCATGAACTCGATGGCGGCCTTGCCGGCGACGAAGGCAAGCTGGTTGCCGCGGAAGGTGCCGTTGTGCTCGCCGGGGGTGAAGACGTCGAGAGCCGGGCGCATGAGCAGCAGGCTCATGGGCAGGCCCGCGCCGGAGATGGATTTTGAGAGCGTGATCATATCGGGCACGATGCCGGCGCGCTCAAAAGAGAAGAAATTGCCCGTTCTGCCGCAGCCGACCTGGATATCGTCCACGATCATCAGGATGTCGTAGTCGTCGCAGAGCTGCCGGAGGTCTCTCAGCCACTGCTCGGGCGCGACGATCACGCCGCCCTCGGCCTGTACGGTCTCAAGGATGACGGCGGCCGGCTTCGCGACGCCGGAGTGGTCGTCCTCCAATACGTTGCGCATATAGCCGATCGTATCGAAGCTCTCGTTAAAGCCGTAGGGATAGGGCATGAAGACCACGTTGTTGAGAGAGCCGCGCAGGCTCTGGCGGCTGGCCCGGTCGCTGGTGGCGGCGAGGGCGCCGAGCGACATGCCGTGGAACGCGCCGGAGAAGGCGAAGATCGTATCGCGGCCCTTGACCTTGCGGGCAAGCTTTAAGGCGGCCTCCACGGCGTTGGTGCCGGTGGAGCCGCAGAACATCACCTTGTGGTCGAGGCCGCGGGGGGCGAGGATCTCGTCTCTGAAGGTGGTGAGGAACGCCTCTTTCGCGGTGGTGCTCAGATCCAGCGCGTGGGTAATGCCCTTTTCGCGGATGTATTCGACGACCTTATCCATCAGATAAGGGTTGTTATGCCCGTAGTTGAGCGCGCCAGCGCCGTCGAAGAAATCGAGGTAGCGGACGCCGTCGCGGTCTGTATACCAGCTGCCCTCGGCCTTGTCGAACACGGTCGGAAAGCTTCTGCAGTACGAGCGTACCTCGCTTTCAAGCTCCTCAAAAATACTCATATAAAAACAGCCTTCTTTCCAAATAATTCGTTTCAAATCATTTTATCAGATCCGCACGGCGTTGTCAATCGATTATTCGAACAATTCGGCCGCCTGCGGCAGAAATTCGGTGATCGCGAGCTTCTGCGGGCAGACCGCCTCGCATTTTTTGCAGCGGATGCAGTCTGAAGCCGCGCCCGCGTCGGCGACGGCCGCCGCGTAGGCTTCGCGGCCGGGCTGCGTCTGGCCGGAGACAAGGTGGAGGTTCAGCGCCTCGAAGATCTGCGGGATCGGGATGCGCTTCGGGCAGCCCTCCAGACAGTAGCCGCAGGCCGTGCAGCCGACGGCGGCGGACTTCGCCAGGATCTCCTGCGCCTGCCGGATGACGGCGCGCTCCGTTTCATCAAGCGGGCGGAAATCGCGCATAAAGGAGAGGTTGTCGCGCATCTGCGCCGTATCGCTCATGCCGGAGAGCACGGTGAGAACGCCGTCGAGGGACGCCGCGAAGCGGATCGCCCACGAGGCGAAGGAGGCCCCGGGCGAGACGGAACGCATCAGCTCCTGCACCGCCTTCGGGGGCTTGGCGAGCTTGCCGCCCTTAACCGGCTCCATCACAACGATGGGCTTGCCGTGTTTTCGCGCGACCTCGTAATTCGCGCGGGAGGCGACCTTTTTATCCTCCCAGTCGGCGTAATTGATCTGCAGCTGCACAAAATCGACGTCCGGGTGCTCCGTTAAAAGTCGGTCAAGCACCTCGGGGGAATCGTGGAACGAAAAGCCGTAATTGCGAACAAGCCCCTGCGCCTTTTTCTCTTTGGCAAAGCCCCAGATATCGAATTTATCGTATTTTTTCGAATTGCCCTCCTGCAGGGCGTGCAGCAGATAGTAATCGAAATACCCCGCGCCCGTACGCGCAAGGCTCGTTTCGAACTGCTTTTTCACCATGCTCTCGGTGAGCCCCGGGATCGCGGCGTTCATCTTGGTGGCAAGGGTGTAGCTTTCGCGCGGGTACCTATCTACCAGCGCCTTTTTCGCGGCCGCCTCGCTGCCGGGATAGACGTAGGCCGTGTCAAAATAGGTAAACCCCGCCTCAAGGAAGAGATCCACCATCTTCGAAGTCTCTTCGATATCGATCGAAGCCAGTTTTTTGGGCAGACGCATCAGCCCGAATCCCAGTTTTTTTGTCTCCATCCGCACGGTCTCCTGTTCGTTTTTTATCTCAGCTCCGCCGCGCCCTTGCGACGAGCTTCGGGTACTTCTCCTCCCCCTGCACGGTCACGACGCCGCGGCGTTTCGGGGGGTCTTTCAGCAGCTTTTCGGCAAAGCCGATCGCGGTGCGTATCATCCGGGGCTCGATCGCTTCGCCGCCGTGCCCGCCCCAGATGGGCGCCTGTCCGGCGAGAGAGAGCGTTTTTTCGGCGCTTTCGATCCATGCTTTCAGGCCCGCGGAGCCGGGGTACTGCAGCGTTACCATGGGGTTTACGTTGTCGCCGGTAAAGAGCGTGCCGGTCAGCGTATCGCGCAGCGTAACGCTGCCCGCTGAATGCCCGGGCGTGAGATAGACCTCGATTTTTCTGCCCCCAAGGTCGAATGCGTCGCCCTCTTTCATGGTTTTCAGAACGCAGCGGCGGGGCTTTATAAAGGCCTCGCGGTAGCTTACGCCGTGTTTGTTCTTTTTGTAGCGGTGACAGAAGAGAAAGTACGCCCGCCAGATCCCTTTGGCGTACTTATTCGCCCGTTTGAGATCCAGAGGATGGACGAAGGCCTCGTCAAACCGGCAGATCCCGCCCACATGGTCGGCGTGGGCGTGCGTGATCAGAACCGTGATCTTTTTATCCGTCAGCTTTGAGAGGATCGCGGGCAGATCGCATATGCCGTCGCCGGTATCGATCAGACAGGCGCTCTCCTCCCCCTCTACCAGAAAACAGTTCGCGAAATCATATTCGTTGATGCGCGTGATCCCGTCCCCAAGGGGAAAGACCTCCGCGTCAGTCCTGCTTTTTATCATGTATATCTCCTTGATGAAAAACGGATCGTGATCAGTCGGAAATAAGAAACGGGAACATGTTTATTCTACTCTATATTTTCCCGAAATGCAATACCAAGATCGCCGGAATGCAGCGCAATGGGGCTGCCGTCGGCGGAAAGCTTCGCCGTAACGGGCCGGCCGGCGGCTTCAAAGGTCAGGGTAAAGGCGCCGTCCGCGCCGCGTTTCGCGGTAAGGGGGGCGTCTTCCAGCGCCGTGAGGGCGCTGAACACAAGCGCGATCGGCGAATCGGGCGGCGCGTCTGAGAGCGGAAAAGTATGGCGCAGCGTTCCCGCCGTTACCTCGACCGTATCCGCCGTACCGGCAAAGACAAATTCCCGCATCGCTTCGGGCGCGGTAAACGAAAGGATGAAACGCCCCGCCCCGGGGCTGCTCAGAATCCCCTCGCAGGCGAGTTCGCCGCACTGCAGCGTAAAACGCCGTTCCCCCGCCAACGAAACGGATCGCGGCGTCAGGGGCCGCGCCGCGCAGCCCGGGATCAGCAGCGCAAAAATGAGAAAAAACACGCATACGGCGGCACGTTTCAATCCGATCACATACCCTTCGACAGAAGTCTGAAGGCAAGCGAAACGCTTTTGAGGTTCTCATCGGTCGTCGCGCCGTACGCGGAGCAGCGCTCCTCCGAGAGCTCCCCGGCGAGGCCGTGCGCGTAAGCCGCGAGGCGCAGCGCGTCCCACGGGGAGAGGCCCTGGGCCAGCAGCGCGCCGATAACGCCGGCGAGCACGTCGCCGCTGCCGCCGCGCGAAAGCGCCGTGGAGCCGGTGGGGTTGAGCCAGACCTCCCCTTCGGGTCCGGCGATCACGGTGAGAGCGCCCTTTAAGAGGACGTAAACGCCGTACCGCGCGGCGAAGGCCTTCGCCGTACCGGCGCGGTCCGCCTCGATCTCTGCCACGGTTTTACCGGTGAGACGGCTCATTTCGCCCGGGTGGGGCGTTAAGATCACGGGGCACTTCGCTTCCTTCAGCATATCTATATGCGAAGCGGCGGCGTTTATGCCGTCGGCGTCCAGCACCGCGGGGCGGTCCGGGATGCGAAGGAGATCCTCCGCGATGCGGTGGAGCCCCGTTCCCCGGCCGACGCCGTTGCCGAATACGACGGCGGAGCAGGCCGTTTCACGCAGCAGCCTGCCGCAGGCGATGGGCTGCAGCGAACCCGCGGCCTCCGTCGGCATGGGGGCGAACACACACTCCGGCAGACGCGCCGCCGCGGCGGCAAAATGGACGGCGGGCAGCGCGAGGGTGACAAGGCCCGCGCCACTTCTGAGCGCCCCCTCCGCCGCGAGCATCGGGGCGCCCGGCATATTCGCCGAGCCGCCGAGCACCAGCACATGGCCGAAGGTCCCCTTGTGGGCGTTTACGGGGCGTTTTGGTAAGAGCGCGGCCGCCTCTTTGCGGGTGAGCGCGTTCTCCCTTGCGCCGGAGGCCGTTATGCCGATGGGCACGACCCGCGTCTCGCCGCAGTACCGCCTTGCAGCGGGGTCTACGTGTTCGGGCTTCAGGCAGAGCATGGAGAGGGTGAGATCCGCCCGGAAGGGCTCCGGCTCCTCGGAATCGGCGCCCACGCCGCTCGGCAGGTCGATGGCCGCGCGAAACGCCGGCAGCGCGTTCGAAAGACGGATGAGCCGCGCCGCCTCCTCCGGCAGCGTACCGCGGAAGCCGATGCCGAAGACTGCGTCCACGATCGCCTCGGCGTCGATGAGGGCGTTCTCCGCCTCCGTCTGCTGGGAAGAATAGATCAGGGTGCGGACCGTTTCGGGCATACGCGCCGCCATCGATTCGCTGAGCTTGTCGCCCGCGGCGTCAAACACGCGGATCACCGTAACGGCCTTGCCCGCCTCGGCAAGCAGGCGCGCGGCGACGAAGCCGTCGCCGCCGTTTCTGCCCTTGCCGCAGAGAACGGCAAAGCGCGTTTTGCCCGGCAGCGCCGCGAGCAGCTCCTTCGCCGCCCCCGCGCCCGCCATTTCCATCATTTTTTCATAAGAACGACCCGCGGCGTTCGCCGCGCTCTCCGCCGCCCGCACGGCGGCGGCAGACAGGATGATCATGCTAACCCTCCTTTTTTTAGTTAGAAATCAGAAGTGAGAAGTGAGAAATGTCGGAAAACGCTCTGATTGTAGTGAGAAGTGAGAAGTTAGCAATGAGAAA
>CADBOC010000037.1 GCA_902796175.1 Oscillospiraceae bacterium
AAATCGGGCGCTGCGCGCGGCATGTTAATAAAAAAGTTATAAAAGACGAAAGATGAAAGACGAAATCGGGCGCTGCGCGCGGCATTTTAATAAAAAAAAGGAGAAATGCTGAAATGATCGATTTTTGCAGATACGCGGATTATTTTGCCGCCATTGAAGAAAAAACGGTTGCGCTCGGGATCGACAGGGACGTATTCTTTCGTCTGGATCCCGTTTCCGCCGTCAATTCCCGCGGTCTGCGGGATGAGGAGATCAGCCTCAGCCCGCCGGACGTCAGCAGAAACGGAGAGGAGCTCACGGTCGTCTGGACGGCGAGATCCTCGCTTTGGGAAAAGAAGGAATACGTCTTCCGGCTTTCGCCCGCGTTTCTCTCTTATAGCGTACGGGTTTACGGCAAAGGCGCCGTTGACAGCATCGATTATCTGATCGGAGACCGGCGAAACCGGTTCTACGGCAGCGGCTACGAGGCCGCGGATTACTACGCGCCGCTGGGGCTCGCCAACGCATATTCGCCCAACCGCGTCTTTACAACGGCGCAGGAAACGCATCTCGGCTTTCTGGGCGGCTTTTCTCCCACGCCGCTGGTCTTTTCCTTCCGCATGGCGGGATTCGACGATCGGTTCCTGCTGGGCCTTGCGGCGCTGCCGGGCAACGCGTCGTTTGACGGGCTGACGTATAAAAGCGTCAGGTTCGGCCCCGATATTTCGCGTTTCTGTCTTCATGCGGGCTTCGGCGGTTATCAGGAGGTCGACGGCTGCTGGGAAAGCCCCGCCGTGATCGGGCTGACGGCGGCGAGCGATCTCGAGGGGCTGCGCCGGTATGCGCGGTGGCATTACGGCCGCGGCGTGCCCCGCGCCGCCCCCGGCGAGATCCCCGAATGGTGGAACGGGCCGTTTTTCTGCGGCTGGAAGGAGCAGGCCGTCTCGCCCGGTATCGGGAACCCGAAGGACGCCGCGTCGCAGGAAATCTATCAGAGGATGTCCGATACGCTCGATGAACGCGGCCTGCGCCCATCCGCCGTTATCATTGACGATAAGTGGCAGAAGGAATACGGGGCGGCCCTGCCGGACCCGGAAAAATGGCCGGATATGCGCGCTTTTGTTGACGCGCAGCATCAAAAAGGCCGCCGCGTTGTGCTTTGGTTCAAGAGCTGGGACGCGGAGGGCCTCGAAGACGACGAATGTATCCTCAGCGAAACAGGGGAAAGGCTTGCCGCCGATCCTACGTCTCCCGCATACCGCGCCCGTGTGCGCGATTTCATGCGCACACTGCTCTCCGCCGACGCGGGCTGCATGAACGCCGACGGGTTCAAGATCGATTTCGCCGACTGCATCCCTGCCGAAAAGAATATGCGCATTCACGAAAAAGGCGTTTACGGCGTTTCTCTGATGTATCGGTTTATGAAGCTGATCTATACCGAGGCGAAACGGGAAAAAACCGACTCCCTGATAAACACAAGCTGCTGCCATCCTCTTTTTGCGCGGTTTACCGATCAGGCGCGGCTGCACGACAATTATTTTGCGCTGCGCGATTCCGTCCGGATCATGAAGGAACGCGCCGTTTTGTTCCGCGCCGTTATGCCCGGCGTTTCAATCGATACGGACGCCGGCTCCTGCGGCAGCCGCCGGGATTTTATGCGCTACGCCCGTGAATGCGTCAATTTCGGCGTGCCGGATCTCTATATCCTCAACCCGATAGAGGACTGCGCTCTGACGAAGGAAGACTGGGAAGAGATCCGCGTGATATGGAACGCGTACAGACAGGCGAACGCCTGTAAACGCGATGAAACAAAAAAACGGCTCCCTCACGCTTGAACTGCCCCAATTGGTACGGACAGCACAAAAGAAAACTCCTCCTATGATACTTTCTTCCATTGTATCATAGGAGGGTTCTTTTTTCTATTGTCCGTTTTTACCGGACCTGTTCATTATGAGAGGCGATCCGCCTCTCATAATACCTCTTCACTTGTTCGTGACCCTTTGTCAAGGACAATTTTTAAAGTG
>CADBOC010000038.1 GCA_902796175.1 Oscillospiraceae bacterium
CGTGGCGTTCGTCCTTGGCAAGTGAGTTTTTAGTAGTCAGTAGTCAGTTGTCAGTGGACAGTGGACAGTAGACAGTGGACAGCGGACGGCTTCCCGCTTCTGAGGTTTCATTCCGTAAACGTCAGCCCCTGCGCGGACCCGGCCGGGTCCCCGCGCAGGGACTGTTGTTTGTGAAATAAAAGCTTTATGATTTCAAAAGGCCCTCCTTACGCCCGGCGCCGGGAACGTAAAGAAGGTCTTTTTCTTATGTCGGAACAGCCTCAGAACACAAAGCGCTTTCCTTCACTGTTCACTGTCCACTGACTACTGTCCACTGACTACTGACTACTGACCACTGACTACTAATTAGCCGGGCATGGGGGGCACTTCGATCTCCACGTCAGAGAGGGGGAAGGTGCAGCACGGGTGGATGTAGCCGTAAAGCTTATCCGCCTCGCGGCGGCCGTCCACGCTCGCGGGGACGTATACGTCGCCGGAGATGAGCTGCGACCGGCACCAGCCGCAGCGGCCGGAGCGGCAGTCGCTCGGGGCAAGGATCCCGGCGGCCTCCATCGCGCGCAGCAGGGTGGTGTCGGACGGGCAGTCGACCGTCTGTACCGTTCCGTTCATGCGGACGGTCACACGATAGCTTTCGGCGACCTCCTTGGGGTAGTCTTCGTTCTTTTCGGGGTGGAAGTACTCGCCGAAAAGCTCGTGGCGGATGAATTTGCGGCGGAGCGGCAGCTTTTCAAGCTCTTTGTCCACAAAGCTGTACATCGCCTGCGGGCCGCAGAGAAAGACCGAATAGGGTTCGTCCGTCGGGGCGTAGTGCCTGATGCGTTTCGCGTCTATAAAGCCGAACGGGCAGCCGCGCTTTTTCTCTTCGCTGAGCACGTTCACGATCTTGATGCGCGGGTCCGCTTTCGTCATGGCTTTGAATTCGTCCGTAAACACGGCGTCCTCCATCGTGCGGCTGCCGTAGAGCAGAATGAGGCTGAAGTCCTCATCCCCCTGCACGATCGCGCGGGCAAAGGAACGGAAGGGCGTGATGCCGCTGCCGCCGGCGACGCCCACCACGGTCTTCGCGTCTCTGAGCGGCTCATAGGTGAACTCGCCGAGCGGCGCGCTCGCCGTGACCTCGGTACCGACGGCCCAGTTGTCAAGGATATAGCCCGAAGCAAGGCCGCCCTCCACGCGCTTTACGGTGATGCGGTAAACGCCCTCCCGCGTGTCGCCGGGGGCGGAGGCGATGGAATAGGGCCGGCAGAGCCGCTGCCCGCCGACGGAGAGCGCGACGCTCAGATACTGCCCTGCGCTGAACCAGGCAAGCTCCCGGGTGCCCTTCGCCTTATCCGCCTCAAGCAGATAGCTCTTCATATCGGGGCTGTGTTCCACGGTCTCTTTTACCTTCAGAAACTGTACGTGGGGATGCAGCTTTGCCGCCAGCCGGTTCGCGGGGTAGGTCGAAAGATCGCGCACGGGCGCGTCAACGGAAGCGCCGATCGCCGAAAGGCGGTCCGTCAGCACGCTTACAAAGTCCCCGCGCGGGATGCTGCCGATGTCGCTTGTTTTCCTGCTCATCTTATTTGCCCTCCTTCAGATCTCTGATCACGTCGTTCGCCGCCATCGCGCCGGTGATATAGCCGGAGGGGTAGCCGTCGCCGCGCAGCCCGTGGCCGCCGCAGAAGTAGAGATTCGGGATCCTGTTTTCGGTATCCTTGAGCGCGGTGCGCGATACCACGTTATCCCAGCCCATGTTCGCGTAGCCGTAGATGCAGCCGCCGGGGGTCGCGAGGTAGCGGGCGAAGGTCACGGGCGTCGCGATCGCGATCTCTTCGATATGGCTCATCACGTCCACGCCCAGCACCTGCTCAAAATCGCGGATGTAGCGCGCCGCGTAGTCGTTTTTCCATTTTTTGTAGCGGTCGGGGGTGAGATCCTCCGGCATATCCTCCGGCATGAAGGGCAGGGTGAAAAAGAGCGTGCAGGTGCCCTCGGGGGAGGAATCGGGCACGACCTTGTTCAGGCAGTTCACAACGTACATGCCGTAGTCGAGGCGTTTTTCATACTGGCGTCTCGCGTCGGGGTCGTTGGTGATAAAGATGCTGTAATCGTCCATCCCCAGCTCCTCCATCGTGCAGTCGAGGCCGAGGTAAACGGTGACGAAGGTCATGCCGAGCCTTCTCGCGTTCGCGAGCTTCTTCGCCTGCTTCGGCACGGCGCGTTCGTCGGAACGGTTGAACACGTTGTTCGGGATCACGTTCGAAACGATCTTTTTGGCGTAATAGTCTCTGCCGTTCGCCGTAACGCCGACGCAAGCGCCCTTTTCGTCGTAAAGAAAACGCGTGACCTCGCTGTTATAGCGGATCTCGCCGCCGAAGCGCTGCAGGGCCTTTACCATCGAAACGGAGAGCTCATGGGATTTGTGCAGCGGCATGCAGGGCGGGGTCTTGATGAAGGCCGCGAGCAGGCTTAAGTAGTGCAGACCGTTCAGATCGTCCGTCGGCGCGCCGAGATAGCCCCAGTAGGTGTTCAGAATGCTCTGCGCCTTTTCGGGGATGCCGATCGCCCGCATCAGGTCGTCCGCCGAATGGGAGGCCGCCCGCAGAAAATCGGGGAATTTTTTGAACAGCACCGCGGGGTTGATTCCCTTTTCGTCGATGTGATCCTGCGCGGCGTCCAGCTCGCCGATCAGGTCGAGGTATTTTTTAACGCTCTCTCTGCAGCCCGGCACGGCCTCCTCCATCGAATCGAGAAAGGCTTCGTAACCGGAACGCAGACGCACGTCGTAGCCGTTTTCACCCCGGCAGATCACGCGGAAGAGATTCTCTTCATACGCGAGGGGCACCTCCGCCTCAAGGCGGTTGAAGATCTTGCGTACGTCGTCCTGTTTTTCGGAGGTGGCCTCCACGCAAAGCTCGTGCAGGGCGGCCTCAAACTCAAAACGCCCGCGCACAAAGCTCGTGGCGCAGCCGCCCGGCAGGTTGTGCTTTTCGAGCACCAGCGTGCGGTACCCCGCTTTGGCGATCAGACTCGCCGCGGCAAGGCCGCCGTTGCCGGCGCCTACAACGATCACGTCGTATTGTTCCATATATATCTCCCTTCGCGCCGTCTTTCCGGGGCGGCGCTTTTATTACATGGTAAAATATAGCACATAAAACGCGGGCCGTCAATCATGCAAAAACAGAATTTACAGAAATTCCATATATAAAATGCACAAAAAGGCTTTACTTTAATCAGATTTTTTGGTATTCTTATGGGAGGGAGGAATGCCATATGCCGCACAAGCTGCGAACGATCCTGTTTCTGCCGGTCATACTTATGACCCTGCTTTTTACGCCGCCGGCCGCCGACACCGACACGGCCGTGCTGAAGGGGGCCGATCTCTTCGTAATGGGGGAGGCGCTCGTGATGGGGCAGGGCATAACGAACGACGGGCAGTATTATTATACCTCCGGTTCCGCGACCGCTCTGCGCTTTACCGCGCTCTCAAAGATCGATATCTCCACGGGCAGGCATGTGCTCACGCGCGTGTCGCCCCTGCCCGACGTATGCCGCGAGCGCGGCAACGATCACATCGGCGGCATAAGCTTTTACAATGGTAAGATCTACGCCGCGGTGGAGGGCGGAGACGTGTGCAAAGCCTGCGTCGCCGTGTTCGATACCGGGCTGCAGCCGACCGGCGAGGTGTACGACCTGCCCGACGACGGCCGCTTCGACGACGGCGTTCCGTGGCTCGCCGTGGACGGGGAGACGGGCCTGTTGTACTGTTCGGGCTGGAGCCACGCGAAAACGCTCTCTGTTTTCGACGCGAACGACGGCATGAAGCCCGTCAGAGAGATCCCGCTCACGGGGCTC
>CADBOC010000039.1 GCA_902796175.1 Oscillospiraceae bacterium
ACGCACAGGTCCCCGTTAAACCCGCGGCATTTGCCTTACGCCGTAGGGCACGTCGTCCCCGACGTGCCGCAACCGGTCCGCCAAACGCAGATGCCCCCCCATAAAGCGCACGGCGTCCCCCTTAATAACGCCCGCCGTACGCACACCCCTCCCCCCGAAAAACCGCGGCAGCCCCCTTCCGTTCGTATGACGCTTCTCCCGGGCCGATTCGATCCAATCTTTTCGTGCCGAACCGAATAATCGTTTCAAGGCGTGTGCCTGCGTATGGGGGCCGGGGCGCGGCACGTCGGGGACGACATGCCCTACGGAATAAGGCGGCCACCGTGGGCTTTGGGGCAGGGAAGCGCGTATGGCGGCGCCCTTTTATTGCGCCGGACGGAATCAGCGTTTCAAGACGCGCGCCTGCGTATGGGAGCCGGGTACCGGCACGTCGGGGACGACGTGCCCTACGGAATAAGGCGGCCGCCGTGCGCTTTGGGGCAGGGAAGCGCGCGCGGAGGCGTATTGCGAAACGCGGCGATCCGTGCTAAACTGAAACCGTTCAGACTTGTTCGTCTGATCTCTGACCGCAAAGGAGGAATCCATGCTGACCGTAACGACGACCTTTTATACCCTGACCCGGCGGCGGCGATCCTCTTCTTTGAGGAGCCGCTTGCCTGACGGGCGAAAGGAGGACGTTATGCGTTTTACCGCCCCGGCGCGGCCCCTGTCGCTGCTCATCAAGCCCGTTTCGGGCCGCTGCAACCTCGACTGCCGCTACTGCTTCTACCGCCGGGGGCGCGAAGAAAACAGCGTCCCCGTTATGACGCGGCGCACCGTCGATACCCTGATCGCAAAGCTCGCGGAGGCGGCCCCCGCTTCGGTTTCCTTCGCGTTTCAGGGCGGCGAGCCGCTGCTCGCGGGGCTGGATTTTTACCGGTATTTCACCGCCTCCGCAAAACAGGCGCTCCCCGCGCCGCTGTCCTTTTCGGTGCAGACCAACGGAACGCTCGTTGACGACGCCTTCGCGGCGTTCTTCCGGGAAAACGGCTTTCTGGTCGGCGTATCCGTCGACGGGGACCGTGAGACGCACGACCGGTACCGGCGCGACCGGGCCGGGAACGGCGTTTACGCCCGCGTGCTGGCCGGGATCGACGCGCTTAAACGGCAAAACGCGCCGTTCAATATCCTCTCGGTGGTGGACGACGCGAACGCCGCCGACCTGCCCCGGACGTGGGAACGCTTCCGAGCCCTCGATTGGAACTACCTGCAGTTTATCCCGTGTATCGACGGGGGAACGGGCGTTTCGCTTTCCGCAGAAGCGTACGAACGTTTCTTAAAGCAGAGCTTCGACCTGTGGTACGATACGCTTATGAACGGTACCTACGTCTCGGTGCGGCACATCGACAATTACGTCGGCCTCTTAATGGGCCGCCCGCCCGAGAGCTGCGCCGCCGGGGGCGTTTGCGGCGGCTACTGCGTCGTGGAGGCGGACGGCGGCCTATACCCCTGCGATTTTTACTGCGAAGAGCCGTGGCGGCTCGGCAGCGTATACGACGCCGCGCCTTTTGCGCCGAATGAAACAATGCGGAGCTTCACGGAGCAGTCGCTGCTCATTCGCGACGCCTGCAGGGCCTGCCGGTATTTCGCGCTCTGCCGGGGCGGCTGCCGCCGGGACCGCACGGCGGACCTTTTGAAAAACAGATACTGCGAAGCCTTACGCGCCTTTTTCGACTACGCGATCGATCGCATGAAGGCGGCGGCGGAGGCGTTCCTGTAAGCAGAAAGGAGCATCGTATGAAAAAAACGAACGTGATCATGATCCTGACCGACGATCAGGGCTACGGCGACCTTGGCTGCATGGGCGCAAAGGACCTGAAAACGCCGAACCTCGACCGCCTTGCCGAAGAGGGGATCCGCTTTACCTCCATGTACGCGGCGTCCCCGGTCTGCTCCCCCTCGCGGGCGGGGCTGCTCACAGGCCGCTACCCCGGCAACGCAGGCGTCAGGGCGATATTGGCGGGGCACAGAAGGGCCAGCGGCATAACGCCGAAGGTCCCGACCCTTGCCGCCGCGTTGAAGGCCGAGGGCTACGCCACCGGGCTTTGCGGCAAGTGGCATTTAGGGCTCAAACCCGAGTGCCGCCCGAACGCCAACGGCTTCGACGAGTTCAGCGGCTTTTTAGCGGGCTGCCTCGATTACTATTCGCACATCTTCTACTACGGCATGTCCGACGGCGGCTTTGACCCCACCCACGACCTGTGGGAGAACGAAACGGAGGTCTGGGCGAACGGCGAATACCTCACAGACCGCATCTCGCGCAAAAGCGTGGAGTTTATCCGCCGCCACCGGGCTGAGCCCTTCTTTCTCTTCGTCGCCTACAACGCCCCCCATTACCCCATGCACGCGCCGGCGCGTTACCTCGACCGTTTTCCCGATCTGCCGTGGGAGCGGCGGGTGATGGCGGCGATGCTCGCCGCGGTGGACGACGGCGTGGGCGATATCCTGAACGCGCTCGATCAGCTGGGGCTTTCGGACGATACCCTCGTCTATTTTCAGAGCGACAACGGCCCGTCGCGCGAGAGCCGCAACTGGCTCGACGGCACGGAGGACCCCTATTACGGCGGCACGACCGGCGGCTTTGCCGGGCACAAGTTCAGCCTCTTCGAGGGCGGCGTGCGCGTGCCGGCGCTGCTCAAATGGGGCAAGCGCCTCGCCCCGCGCGCCGTGAACGCGCCTTACGTCGCGGTGGATATCTTCCCCACGGTGCTGGAAATATGCGGCGGCGATCCCGCTGGCTATGAGCTCGACGGCAGAAGTTTGCTTACCGAGCTGACCCGCGGCGAAGCGACCGGCGACGAATGCATCTTCTGGGAGCTTGAGGGGCAGACGGCGGTGCGGCAGGGCCGGTACAAGCTGGTGCTCGGCGGCCGCCTTGAGGAGCGCGAGGGCCCCCGCGCCGAAGTATTTCTCGCGGATCTCGAAACGGACCCCGGCGAACGCCATAACCTTGCGGAGGAGATGCCGGAGCTCTGCCGGGAGCTCACGCAAAAGGCCCTCGGCTGGCGGCGGGGCATAGAGGAGAGATGGGAGCGGGAATTTGCAGCGAACTACTCCCTGACCTGACTCTGCGCGCTGTTCAAAAAAAAGAAAAAGAAGACGCCCGGATCCGGTTTTCCCGGTTTACAAATCATAAACGGGGCGCTATAATAAAGCCGTAAACAAAAGAGAGGAGAACTGTATAATGAAAAAATGGATCTCCGCGCTGTTGGCGCTGCTGATGGCCTTCGGCTGCTCCGCCGCGGCCTTCGCCGGGGAAACCCCTGCGGATTTTACGCCGGTCATGCGCTTTATCGCCTCGAGCGACACGCACATTCTGGCGGACAGCTACGAAAACGACGAGCGCATCGGCAGAATGCTGCGCCTTGCCTATTCCGTTTCGGATTCCGACCCCGCTTATAAAGGGCTCGACGCGTTCCTGGTCGTCGGCGATCTGACGAACGACGGCACAAAGGATCAGTTCGACCGCTTCGCCGCCGCCGTGAACGGCTCCATCCGCGAGGGTACGCGCTTTCTCGGCGTGGCGGCGAAAAACCACGACGGCTATGAGATGCGCCGCAAGGATATGCGGGCGTATTATACGCAGGTCACCGGCAACGATCCCGATTTCAACGTCGTGATCGGCGGTTATCATTTTATCGGCCTTTCCGCCTCCTCGAACGATCTTACGCATTATGACGCGGGGCAGCTCGCGTGGCTCAAGGAGCAGCTCGACGCCGCCGCGGCGGAGGACCCCGGCCGCCCGATCTTCTTCATGCACCACGAGCCGGTGCGCGACACCGTCTACGGCAGCTCCCTCTACGACGGCTGGGGCATCACCCGCTTTACGTCCTTGCTGCGGCAGTACCCGCAGGTGGTGGATTTCTCCGGCCATTCCCACTATCCGCTCAACGACCCGCGCTCCGTCTGGCAGGGCAAGTATACCGCGATCGGCACCGGCGCGATCTACTATTCCGAATTTACCATCGGTACGACGCGCACATATCACCCGGAGGATTCCAACGAAACCGCGACCTGCTGGATCGTGGAGTTGGACGCAGAGAATCGCATCCGCCTGCGCGGCATGGATATCCTTGCCAATGCCTGCCTTTGCGAATATGTTCTTGATAACCCGGCAAATCCCGCAAACCGCCCCTTCACCCCCGCAAAACGCAGAGCCGCTTCCAAAGCGCCGGTGTTTGACGAAAACGCCGCACTCACCGTAACGCCCGGCTTCGGGACCTGCAAGATCACGGCGCCCGCGGCGCAGTCCGCCGACGGCATGCCCATCGTGCTATATCGCGCCTATGCCAAAAACAGTTGCGGCGGGCTTGTAGCAAAAAGCTGGACGCTGCCGAAATATTATCTCGCAACGCAGCAGAATGAAATCGAGCTGGAGCTCGAGGGCCTTTCAGAAGGCGAATACACCGTTTGCGTGGTGGCGGAAACCGCCTACGGTGTGCAGTCCCTTCCGCTGGAAGCAAAGGTCGCCGTCACGGGCGAAAACACTTTCGTGGGATTCTTTCTGCGCATCGGCATCATGTTCCGCCACCTCATCAACGCGATCAAGAGCATTTTCTGAAAACAATACAAATATAATAATGAAGCACTCAAGTTGTATCGTGCCTGAAGCTTCGGTTATATTTCCCTGGAGGAAGTAATACTCAATTCTCTTTCAAACCGCGGGCGGATATAACTGAAAAAAAGCGTTTTTGTTGATGGACAAAAGACGCTTTTTTCATGTGTAAGAACGCAC
>CADBOC010000040.1 GCA_902796175.1 Oscillospiraceae bacterium
ATTTTCGGCGCGGGCGAAACGGACGGAACAGAACCCCTGCCCGCCGCCCCCGACCTTGTGATCGCCGCGGACGGCGGTCTTGACGCGGCGCTCTCACGGGGGCTGACGCCGGATCTGTGCATCGGGGATTTCGATTCCGCCGCCGCGGCTCCCCCGCCCGGCAGCGAGGTGATACGCCTGCCGCGCGAAAAAGACGAGACCGACAGCGCCGCCGCCGCAGAGGAAGCGCTGCGGCGCGGCTGCGGCAGACTTCTGTTCTACGGCATGCTCGGCGGCAGACCCGACCACAGCTTCGCGAACCTCTCTCTGCTGGCGGCCCTCTCGGCCCGCACAGAGGACGTGCGCATGTACGGCCTTGGGTACGAGATCACAGCCGTAACGAACGGCGCGTACCGCGCCCCCGCCCGCGAAAAAGGAACGGTCTCCGTCTTCTCTTTTTCGGACGAAAGCGAGGGCGTCACGATTCGGGGGCTTTATTATCCGCTCGAAAACGCGCGGCTCACGAACGGGACCGCGCTGGGGATCAGCAATGAATGTACGGGCTCGCCCTTCGGGATCTCCGTCAGAAAAGGAACGCTTCTGATCATGACGGACTTTTTAAGGTCCGTGTAAGGGAGATACCGTATCATCATTCTGTAACAATTCTGTAACAGACTACGTTCATCTATCAAACAAACGGAGGAAGAACCAATGAGCGACGAAAACAAAACGAATCTCCCCGGGGAACAACCGGCAGAGACCGGCCCGGACAGCGCGCTGAACGAAGAGATGGAAAACGTGCGGCAGATCTTTCAGAATGAGCTTGACAAAGCGGCCGCCGCCGCTCAGGCGCCTGAGGGTCCCGTGATCCAGGAGCTGGACGATGACGGCTCCGCCGACGACGAAGACGAAGAGGATGCCGAAGGGAGCGACTCCGCCGACGCGGCGAAGCCGGCCGAGACAAAAAAGGCCAGAAAAGCCGCAAAAGAGAAGAAAAAACGCCCGGTCGGGCTGATCGTCGCCCTGGTGCTTGTGATCGTCGTGCTGGTCGTGCCGCTCTCGGCGTATTTTGTGATGTCGGTCAGAGAGCCGAACCTCAACGCCTTTCTCTCCGCGGTGGCGCTGGCCGAAAAAGCCGAAGATCCGGCGGAAAAGGTCAGCAAGCTGACCGAGGCGCTCGCCTTCTGCACCGAAGGATCTGTCTTTGAGGGGCAGAAACAGACGCTGACGGAAAAATGCGTGGTGGCGACAGCCGAAGCGAACGGCTACGCAGCCGCCGTGAGCTATATGAACGCAAACACGACGGAAGAGATGCGCGACAGCCCCAAAACGCGTGATTTCAAGAACTTTCTCGGCGTTGCCGACAAGCTTGCGCCCCTCTTTGACGGCGCTCTCGAACGCGTGACCGCGGCGGTAGACGCCGCCGGCGGCGCAGAAGCGGTCGATTATGAAGCGCTCGCCAAAGAGCTCGGCGCGCCGGACCTCGTTCTGAGCGAGGTCGCGGATGTGCTCAAAAGTCTCGGCGAAGCCGCCGAGGCGGAAAAAACCGCCGCTGACGACGACAGCTTTTATGAGGCGATGGGCAAATACATCACGGCGCAGCAGGCGATCACGGCCATGAACGTGACCTCCTCCGCGATTCCCGCCATGGCGGCGCGGAAGCTGATGGAAAACGGGTACGCGTATGAGGCGTCCCTGATCCTTCAGAATTACGTCTCCGAAGAAGGCGCGGCAGACGGCGCCGGCGAAACGGCAGCCGCCGTACACGCCGAGCTGGAAGCGATCGCCGCCTCAGGCGCAGACCCGTTCACCCTGGCCGAAACGCTCTCCGCCGACGGCGCGCCGGACGCCGCCGCGATCGAAAAGGCGCTGCCCGCCTCTCTGGCGGCCGGGGCAAAGACCTCGCTCACAAAGCTGGTCTCCGGGATCTGCGAAGGCCTCGCAGCCGCCAACGGAAAGAACCTTACCCTCGCGAAGGCGAAGCTCGGCGAGTCGCTCACCCGTGCGGCGGGCATGAACCTGCCGGTGGAAAAGCTCGCCATACGGACCGCGGAGGTCTACCTCGCCTCCGGCGATCCCTCAAACGCCTATTCCATCACCATGACGCACCTGGTAAAAACGGCCGATACGGCGGACGGCGGAACCGAGGCCGCCGAAGGCGCCTCAGGCGAGGGCGCCGACGACTCCGCAAAACAGGACGCCGAGCTCAAGGCGCTGTTCGGAAAGTATCCGGCGTTCGAGGCAACCTATAACACGCTCAATTCCCTGTATCAGGCGCAGACCGCCAGCAACGACGTCGTTTCGAACGCCTACTACTCCGTCATGTATTCCGGCGGCTCCTTCGACGCGGCGGCGACAAAAACCGCGCTCGACGAGCTCACCAAAGAGAACGCCGACAACTGGACCCTCGCCTACGTCAACTATTACAAGTTCATCTGCGAACGGCTCGCCAACGGCGAATACAGCGACATGCTCGGCTACCTGAACGCCGCCGAGGCCGCCTTCGGCGAATACGCGATCATCTGCGCGAGCGACAAAGCGCAGCTGCTCCTTGATATGAAGGACGCGGCCGCGGCCGAGGCGGCCGCGCGGCAGATCCTGGCGGCGGACGCCGGCAGCGACGTCGCGCACGCCGTTCTCGCGAAATGCAGCCGCGTCGCCGGCGACGCCGCAAAGGCGAAGCAGTACGCCGAAGAGGGCGTCTCTCTCGCCGGCAAAGCGGGCGCGGACTCCTGCAAACCGGAGCTGCTGATCGCGGCCCTGCTCGAGGGCGACTACCGGACGGCGTATCAGCTCGGCAGCGAGATCCTCGAAACCAAGACCGCCGCCCAGACCCTTACCAGAGAAGACGCGGCTCTCGTCTACGCCGCGGCCGCCCTTTACAAGAGCGAGAGCGAGACCGAGCAGAAAGAGGTCGACGCCGCGAAAGAAAAGGTGGAGGGGCTGTTCACCCAGAGCGGCGTCGAGATCCCGGAAGGCGCCGCGGCCGTCGCGAACGGGACCAAAACGCCGGCAGAGGTCTGGCTCGGCGCCGACGCGGAATGATATCCCCGTAAACAGAAAGAACGGGGCGGAAGGCCGTATCGTCCTCCTCCCCTGTTTTTAAGGAAAATTTTAAAAATCACATTTTCTTATTGACATTTGGTAACGGTTTGTAGTATAGTTTATGCGTATGAAACAACTCATGCAGAACGAAAGAAAGGGTGAAATGACTTGAAAAAGATCATTGCAGTAGCGCTCGCTTTGCTTGTAGCGCTTTCCCTCACCGTTTCCCTCTCCGCGACGGCGCTCGGCGGCAAGGGCTTTGTCCCGTTCAAGCTGGCCGGCGGCAGCGGCAGCGGCAGCGGCGAAGGCAGCGGCGAAGGCAGCGGCGAGCACAGCGGTGAAAAAGAAGATCCCACGACGCCCTCCGCGCCGACGGATCCCTCCAAGCCGGCGGATCCCTCCGAGCCGGCGGATCCCTCCAAGCCGGCGGATCCCTCCGAGCCGGCGGATCCCTCCAAACCGGACGACGCCTCCAAACCGGACGACGCCTCCAAGCCCAGCGAAGACGAGCAGAAGCAGAGCATCCTTGACAGAATCAAGAGCATGCTCACCGGCATCAGCCTGCCCGACGGCCTCGATCTCTCCAAGATCATGGGCGTTCTCGGCGGTCTGGATCTCGGCAGCCTTCTGAGCGGCCTCGGCGGCGACGGGTTTGACCTGAGCAAGGTCATCAGCTTCGTGACGGGTCTCTTCGGCGGCGGCAGCGGCAGCGGCAGCGGCAACGACAACACCACCACGACCACGAAGGCCAACAACGATTCCACCACCACCACGAACAGCAGCAACAGCACGACCACCACGGTGCCGAACGTGAAGACCGGCGACGTGTATTGATTCCCAAAAAGGCGGAATGCATGCATTCCGCCTTTTTTTTGATCCGAAACGCGCAAAAAAGTAAAAAAAGGCTTGATTTTTCAATACAGCCGTGCTATGATATCTTTGTATTATGATGGTATTGACAAAGGAGTGGGCAAGTCCCGCTCTTTTGTTTTGATAGGGCAAAAAAACGCCCGCCGTCAGAATGAAAACAATCGGAGGTGCGATTTGACAGAGCAGAAAAAAGGCGGTTCCGTAGTGACCGCCGTTTGGGAGATGGCCAAGCCGCTCATCCGTGAGCTGGGCCTCACCCTCTGGGACGTGCGTTTTGTAAAGGAAGGCGCAAACTGGTATCTCAGGATCGTGATCGACAAAGAGGGCGGCGTGTGCATCGACGACTGCGTAGCCGTGAACGACGCGCTGGACGCCCCTCTGGACGAAGCCGACCTCATTCAGCAGAGCTACAACCTGCAGGTCATGAGCGCCGGTCTCGAACGGGACCTCACACGGGATTTTCATTTTGCCGCCTTTATGGGGCAAAAGATCATTCTGAAGCTCCGCGCCGGTTTTGAAGGCGGCAAGGTGCACAAATGCGTGCTCTCCGGCTACCGCGACGGCAGCGTAACCGTCACCTTCGCGAACGGAAACGAACACACCTTCGCAAAGAACGAGATCTCCCGCGTACAGCTGGATGATTTCCCCGAAGATTTTTGATGGAAAGGAAGCGTTTGAAAAAAAATGAACACGGCATTACGCGACGCGATCGCGATTTTTCAGAAAGAAAAAGGGATCAGCGAGGACCTTCTGATCGATAAGATCTGCCTCGCGGTCGCGACCGCCGCCAAGAAAGAATTCGGCGGCAGAAACAACATCATCTGCGAGATCGACAGCGAATACGAGCTGCACCTCTTCCACCGCCGCACCGTGGTGGAGGAGGTGCTCGATCCCGATAACGAGCTCACCCCGGAGGAAGCGGCCGGTCTCAGAGAGAACGCGGTGCCCGGCGACGTGATCGACGAGCCCCTCAGGCTCGACAACCTCGGGCGCATCGCCGCGCAGAGCGTAAAACACATCGTCCGCCAGGGCGTGCGCGAGATCGAGCGCGAGCAGATCCTGCGGGATTTCAGCAGCAAGGAAAAAGAGGTCGTCACAGCGAAGGTAGTCTCCGTGAACCCCGTCAACGGCGACGCAACCGTTGAGATCGCCGGCAACGAGGCGCTGCTCCCCAAAAAGGATCAGATCCCGGGCGAAACCCTCAAGGCGGGCGATCTGGTAAAGATCTATATCTCCAAGGTGCTCTCTACCGACCGCGGCCCAAAGGTGATGCTCTCCCGCATCGATCCTGATCTGGTGCGCCATCTCTTTGAGCAGGAAGTGCCTGAGATCGGCGACGGCAGCGTTGAGATCCGGGGCGTTGCGCGCGAGGCAGGCTCCCGCACCAAGATCGCCGTATACAGCCGGGATGAGAACGTGGATCCCGTCGGCGCGTGCATCGGCCCCAAGGGCAGCCGCGTGAACGCCGTGATCGGCATGCTGGGCGGCGAAAAGATCGACATCATCAAATACAGCGACGACCCCAGGGCGTTTATCGGCGCGGCGCTTTCGCCCGCCGAGATCGTGGAGGTGGAGATCCTGAGCGACGCGGAGCGTTCCTGCCGCGTAACGGTACCGGAATCTCAGCTCTCGCTCGCCATCGGCAACAAGGGTCAGAACGCGCGGCTTGCGGCACACCTCACAAAATGGAAAATTGATATCAAACCGTATTACGGGATCAAGATCTGAGAGGAGGGGCGCCCATGCAGCAGCGTAAAACGCCGATGCGAAAATGTCTCGGCTGCGGCGCCATGCGGCCAAAAAAGGAGCTCGTGCGCGTCGTACGGGAGCCTGACGGCGCCGTCAGCGTAGACCTGACCGGGAAAAAGAACGGAAGAGGCGCGTATATTTGCCGCAGCGCCGAATGCCTGAAAAAGGCATGGAAGGGCGATCGCCTGCAGCGGGCGTTTTCCTGCGCGATCCCGGAAGAGGTCGCCGCGATCCTGATAAAGGAGATAGAAGAAAACGATGGATAAAACGCTGCAGCTGCTCGGCCTTGCCCGCCGCGCGGGGCGCCTCGCGATCGGCGCCGACGCCGTGGCCGAAAGCATCAAACACGGCAGAGCCGCGGCGATACTCATGACCCGCGACGCGTCGCCCCGTCACCTGCGAACGGTCGAGGCAAACGGGTATACGGGCAAAGTTCTTACGCTTTCCGCCGACATGGACGCCGTTTACCGGTCTGTGGGAAAACGCAGCTGCATTTTTGCCCTGGAGGACGGCGGCTTTGCCGCCGCCGCTGAAAAAACATTGAACGAGGAGGATGCGCATCATGCTTCCAAAATATAAACTCAACGAGCTTGCAAAGGATCTCGGCATGCAGACTTCCGAGATCGTCGAGCTGCTCAAGACCTACAGCGACGCCGTGCACAAATCCCAATCCGCCCTTCAGCCGGATGAACTCGATTTTGTGTTCGATTCTCTGACCGTCGCCCGTCAGGTGCAGAGCTTTGACGCGTATTTCGCGCGCAAAAAGCCCGCCCCCGCGCCGGCGGAAAAACCGGCGAGACAGGCCGCCCCCGCAGCGCCCGGGAAAGAAAAGCCCGCGTCCGGCGAAGCGGAAAGACCGGCGGCGGCCGCCGCCCCCGCCCAGTCCGCGAAAACAGACGCCTCTCCCGCCCCCGGCGGCCGCGAACCGCGCCGCAGAGAGGGAGACGGCAGAGAAAACGACCGCCGCGACCGCCCGCGCAGAGACGGCGCGAAACCGGCCGGTCAGGCGCAGCGCCCCGGCGGCCAGCAGGCAAAACCGGCAGGCGGCCAGCAGCAAAGACCCGCCCGCGACGCCCGCCCCGGCGACTCGCGCCCCGGCGGCGGCCAGCCGGCCGCGGCAAAGCCCGGCGAAGCAAAGCCCTTCAAAAAGAAGGAGCAGAGAACCGACGGCGTGGTACAGAGCCGCACCAAGGGCGAGCGCAAGACCGTGATCACGCGCGCCGAGGGCGTAGACGGCGATCTCGATAAATACAACGAGCGTTACGATACGCTCTCCTCCGGCGCCGTTACACAGCGCGAGAGCGAATCGAGCCATAAGCAGAAGATCAAGCAGAAAAGCCAGCAGTACAAAAAGCAGGGCGGGCGCAACCGCAAGAGAGAGACCGAGGCCGAACGCCTGAAGCGAATCGCCGAGGAGCGCGCAAAACGCCACATCACCGTGAAGATCGGCGACGAGATCACGGTCGGCGAGCTTGCCTCCATGCTCAAGATGACGGCCTCCGAGGTCATCAAAAAGCTCTTCTCCTACGGCGTGATGGCGGGCATCAACGAGACCATCGATTTCGATACCGCCGAGATCGTCGCGACCGAGCTCGGCGCGAAGGTCGAGCGCGAGGTGGTCGTCACGATCGAAGACCGCATCATCGACACCTCTGAGGATACGGATACCGACCTCGTTCCCCGCGCGCCGGTCGTGGTGGTCATGGGCCACGTAGACCACGGCAAAACCTCCATTCTTGACGCGATCCGCCACACCTCCGTCACATCCACCGAATCCGGCGGCATCACGCAGCACATCGGCGCCTACCGCGTGGATGTGAACGGCGAAGAGATCACCTTCCTCGATACCCCCGGCCACGCCGCGTTCACCGAGATGCGCGCGCGCGGCGCCATGGCGACCGACATCGCGGTGCTGGTCGTGGCGGCGGACGACGGCATCATGCCGCAGACGATCGAGGCCATCAACCACGCGAAGGCGGCCGAGGTCACCATCATCGTCGCCATCAACAAAATGGATAAGCCCGGCGCCTCTCCCGATAAGATCATGCAGCAGCTCACCGACCACAACCTCGTGCCCGAGGAATGGGGCGGCGACACCATCTGCGTGCCGGTATCCGCCAAGACCGGCATGGGCATCGACAAGCTCCTCGAATCCATTCTGCTCGTCGCGGAGATGAAGGAGCTCAAAGCCAACCCGAACCGCGCCGCAAAGGGCGTGGTGATCGAGGCGCGGCTCGATAAGGGCAAGGGCCCGATCGCGACGCTGCTGATCCAGAACGGCACGCTGAAGAGCGGCGACATCGTCGTCGCCGGCACGGCGGTCGGCCGCATCCGCGTCATGACGGATTACAAGGGCAAAAAGGTAAAGAGCGCCGGCCCCTCCGTGCCCGTTGAGGTAATGGGCCTTGCGGAGGTGCCGATGGCGGGCGACGCGTTCGACGCGGTCTCCGACGAAAAGCTCGCGCGCGAGCTGGTCGAACAGCGCAAGCAGAAGATCAAGGACGATCAGTTCAACGCCTATAAGAAGGTCACGCTCGACACCCTCTTCTCTACCCTTGAGGCGGGCGAGATCAAAGAGCTCAACATCATCGTCAAGGCCGACGTACAGGGCAGCGTGGAAGCGATCCGCCAGAACCTGGAAAAGCTCTCGAACAGCGAGGTGCGCGTGCGCGTGATCCACGGCGGCGTCGGCGCGATCGTAGAATCCGACGTGATGCTGGCGAACGCCTCGAACGCGATCATCATCGGCTTCCACGTGCGGCCCGACGCGGCCGCCGCGGCGCACGCCGAACGCGAAAAGGTGGAGCTGCGCATGTACAACGTGATCTACGACTGCATCGAGGATGTGGAAGCGGCCATCAAGGGCATGCTCGCGCCCAAATTCCGCGACGTGGAGCTCGGTAAGGCGGAGGTCCGCCAGGTGTTCCGCCTCTCCTCCGCCGGCACCATCGCCGGCTGCTATGTGCAGACAGGCAAGGTCGCCCGCAGCTGCAAGATCCGCGTGGTACGCGACGGCATCGTGATCGCGGAGGATCAGATCGCTTCGCTCAAGCGCATGAAGGACGACGCGAAAGAGGTCATGAGCGGCTACGAATGCGGCATCGGACTCGAAAAATACAACGACATCAAAGAGGGCGACGTCTTTGAGGCCTATCTCGTGGAAGAATACCGCGAGGGTTAAGGAGGCTTTCTCATGTCTTATAAAGCCGACCGGACCGCCGAGGACATCAAGCGCCTGCTCACGGTGCTGGTAGGGGACCTGAAGGATCCGCGCGTCAGAGACGGCATGCTCACTGTGGTGCGCACCGAGGTCGCGCACGATCTCTCGTTCTGCAAAGCGTATATCAGCTCCCTGAAGGGCATCGAGACCGCCGAACAGGCGTGCCGGGTGCTCAACGACAGCGCGAAGGGCTTTCTGCGCGGAGCGCTCAGCGAAAAGCTGCGCCTGCGCAAAACGCCCGACCTGCGCTTTATTCCGGACGATTCCATTGAAAAAAGCTTCGCCATGTTCGAAAAACTGCGGCAGGCGGAAAAGAAGAGCGACGACGATGCCTGAACAAACAAAACAGAACACCGTATTCGTCTCCCGCGCCGAAGCCTGGCGCATGCTGCTTGACGCCGACGACGTCCTGCTGCTCACCCACCGCCTGCCCGACGGCGACGCGGTGGGGAGCCTCTTCGCCCTGCTGGGCGTACTGCGCGGCCTCGGCAAACGGGCGACCTATCTCATAGACGAGATCCCGGCGGATCTCAGGCTCGCGGCGGATCTGCCCCCGGCGGAATTCACACCGAAAACGGTGATCACCGTCGACGTGGCGGATAAAAAACTGCTCAGCGACGCGTTTGCCGCCGAATACAGGGACCGCGTTCTGCTCAGCATCGACCATCACGCGTCGAACGTGCCCTTTGCGGCCTATACGCTGGTCGATCCCGCGGCGGCGGCGGCGGCGGAGGTCCTCTTCGATCTTTTTACGGAAAACGGCGTTGAGCTCGACCCCGATACCGCGCGCAGACTCTACGTCGGCGTCTCGACCGATACCGGCTGCTTCCGCTATGGGAACACGACCGCAAAAACGCTGCGTACGGCGGCGGCGCTTCTTGAGGCAGGCGCAGACGCCGGCGCGATCAACGAGCGGATCTTTGAGACCCGTTCGCGAAAACAGGCGGCGTTCGAGGCGGCCGTCGTCAGCCGGCTGCGCTATTCGCACGACGGGCGCATCGCCCTCTCTGTGATCACACAGAGCATGTTCAAAGAGGCCGGCGTTGGCGAAACGAATACCAAAAACATAAACGCGCTGCCCCGGCAGATCGAAGGGGTCCTGTGCGGGATCACCATGAAGGAAAAGCCGGAGGGCGGCTGGCGCGTTTCCGTACGAACCAAAGGGGACGTGAACGCCGCCGCGATCTGCGGCGCGTTCGGCGGCGGCGGACACCGGCAGGCCTCCGGCTGCGACCTGACAGGTACCGAGGAGGAGGCCGCCGAACGGATCCTTGCCGCCGCCGCCGCGGCGCTGCCGAACGGCTGAACGACTGAAAGCAGCATCTGCCGCGATATCGCGGCGGCCGTGCTGCTTTTTCCATTTTCAGAAAAGGAGAACTTCCATGAACGGTTTCGTTGTGCTCGACAAGGAGGCGGATCGCAGCTCCTTTCAAAGCGCCGCGGCCCTGCGAAGGATCTACGGCGAGAAAAAGATCGGGCATACCGGCACGCTGGACCCCATGGCCACCGGCGTGCTGCCGGCGGCGCTCGGCAGGGCGACCCGCTTCATCGGGCTGCTGCCCGATCACGACAAAGCCTATCTCGCGCGCATACGCCTCGGCGTTTCCACCGACACGCTCGATATCACGGGCGCGGTGCTGTCGGAGCGTCCCGTATCGGCGGGCGAGGATGAACTCCGGGCCCTGCTGCCGCGCTTTACGGGCGAGATCGAACAGACGCCGCCGATGTACTCCGCCCTGCGCGTAAACGGCAAACGGCTTTATGAGCTCGCGAGGCAGGGGGAGGAGGTGGACCGCGCCGCGCGCAGAATAACCGTATACAGCCTGACGCTGACACGTCAGACCGGCGAACACGAATATGAGCTTGCCCTCGAATGCTCAAAAGGGACCTATGTGCGCTCCCTTGCGGCGGATCTCGGCGAGGCGCTCGGCTGCGGCGCCGTTCTCACGGCGCTCAGACGAACGAAGGCGAACGGTTTTTCCGTTTCCGAAGCGCGCACGCTCGCAGAGATCGAAGCGGATCCTGCGGCGGCGCTGCTGCCTGTGGAAGCGCCGTTTCGCGTCTACCCGGCGCTGACGGTAACGGCAAAACAGGCGACGCGCTTTCTCAACGGCGGCGCTCTCTCGGCGGACCGCCTGCCGCCGGCAAAGGGGCGCGTGCGCGTGCTCTCCCCCGGCGGCGCGTTCCTCGGCGTAGGGGAGATGACCGAGGGAGAAGGGGCCGCGCTCAGGCCGCTGCGGGTGACGGGGCCATGACAGATACAAGCCCGCGCGCCGTCGCGCTCGGTTACTTCGACGGCCTGCACCGCGCGCACATGGCGGTGCTCCGGCGGACCCTTGCCGCGCAGGAAAGGGGTTACATCCCCGCGGTCCTGCTCTTTGACCGCCCGCCGGCCGAGGTCCTGCGCGGGACGGCGGTGCCGCGCCTTACCACCGAAGCGGATCGCCGCGCCCGTCTCTCGGACATGGGCTTTACGCTTATTGACGAATCCTTTGAGCGCATCCGCGCCCTCTCCCCCGCCGCGTTCGTGCAGGGCTATCTGAAGAAAGAGCTCAACGCCGCCGAGGTCGTGTGCGGCTACAACTATACCTTCGGCGCGGGCGGCAGGGGCGACGCTGACCTGCTGAAAACGCTCTGCGCGGAAAACGGGATCGCCGTTTCGGTCTGTCCGCCGCTTCGGTTTCGGGGAGAGGATATCTCCGCCAGCCGCATCCGCCGCGCGGTCATAAGCGGCGATATGGAGGAGGCCGTCGAAATGCTCGGCGCGCCGCTCTCCTTCACAGCGCCCGTTTTTCACGGGGACGGCCGCGGCAGGGGGCTGAACGCCCCCACGGCGAACCAGTTTCTGCCGGACGGATTCATCGTGCCGAAATACGGGGTATACGCCTCTCTCGTGCGGTTCGACGGGCAGACCTTCCCCGCCGTCACAAACGTCGGCGTGCGCCCCACCTTTCACGGCGATTCCCTTCGGTGCGAGACGCATATCATGGGCTTTTCGGGCTCCCTCTACGACAGACCCGTCGAACTCGGCCTCGTCGCCTTCCTGCGGCCCGAGCAGGTCTTCCCGGACGCGGCGGCCCTCAGCCGGCAGATCGAAGCGGATCGGGCAAACGCGCTGAAGGCGCTCGGCGGCCGTTTTCCGACCTCGGCGGCGGACCTTCATAACAATTCAGAAACTTGAGAATACGACTTGTTCAAGAAAGCGGCTGCGCCGCAGCGCAGAGCGCTTTCGTATTCACCATCGCCGTTGCCCGAAGGGCAAAATCGGCGGGCGTTACAATCTTTTTATTTGACAGGAAACGAGAAGTTTCCTGTCAAATAAAAA
>CADBOC010000041.1 GCA_902796175.1 Oscillospiraceae bacterium
CATGACCACAAGACGCCCGTAGCCGTTCTTTGTTACGAATACAGGCCCGTTTTCCTTAGCGCAGAGCGCCTCGATCCGAACGGTATCTTTCAAATCTCTCATCGGTACGATTTGCATACAATCACCTCTTCTGTGATTAAAATTGTATATCATATTAAGCCACATGTAAACACCTTTTTATTTTTTCATTATTCTTTTGCGTTATTCTTTCGATTATCTATTTCTTCCTGCATATGCCGGGCTGATTATGACATTTCTCAACAAAGCGGACCGTTAATCCGGCCCGCTTTTTCCATTTCCGTTCAGGCGGTTCGACGGATTGGCGCAGTGTGGATCGGATGGCGTTGATTCCTGATTGTAAAAATGCGAAATGAATCCGCGTGATTTGCGGATTATTACAGCTATTTGCACAAAATTCGTCGATATATTTCTATGTCATAATTCGAAACGCATGGAAGTCTATAGTCACAAGTGACGATGTGCGTTTTTTCTAATATGTTATAATTATAATAGTATCACCATGACAGGCGATAAGCGAGGAGGTCATCATTATGAAAAATAAGCGTCGCGTACGCTTCTCTGTTTTTTCGGCTGCGCTGGCCGTTTTTGCGGCGGCCGTGTTTACGTTCTGCGTCTACGCGGATCCGAAAGCGACCGAACCGCCTTTTGAGCTCGGGAACGTAGACGCCAGGGACGGCGTCACAGCGACGGACGCGCGGCTTGCGCTGAGGGCGAGCGTTGGGCTGGAGACGTTCGACGAATTCTCCTACGCGGCCTCCGCTGCGGATATGGACCGGGACGGAAAGCTTTCCGCGGCGGACGCCCGTCTGATCCTGCGCCTTGCCGTTGCGCTGGACGAGGCCCCGAAGGGAATCAAAGAATCCTGCGACCTGTTCACCCTCACCCTGCCCGATTTCTGGGCGGGGCGGTATACGGCGGAAAAGGGGAGCGATTATATCTCTTTCTACCAGAAAGCGTCGTTTGACGCAGGCGCGAACGGGTTTTTGTTCCGAGTTACCGCAAAGCCCTTCGATCAGTTGGACCCGATCAGCGAATTTGCTTTTCAGCTTATCGGCGGTGAAGCGCCGCTGACGGTTGCGGTAATCTACCCCGGCGATAGTCAGGCGGCGCCGAATGCGGTGGAGGAATACGGAAAAATGTCGGCCCTTTCGAAGGAGATCGTGGGCACGATGGACCCGAGGGCTTATTATCTCTACCGTTTTGTGCCCGATCTCACCGGGCTGATCGGCGACTATTCCGGCAGCGACGGCGTGGATATGTATTGGAGCATGAACGTGTCGAACACGGACCGCATTTGTGTTTACGCGACAATCACCTATTTCGCGCCGAACGGTGAATTCACCGGCACGCTGGAGGCGACCATGCATTTGGAGGGCGGCGACCGAGGCGCTGTTTTCTGGAACGGCGGCGAGGGCGCGTTCGGCATAGGCTCCGTGGAGCTGGACGACGGCAAGATCGTCGTGGATCTGAAGGCGGAAGGGGATACCTGGACAAGAACGGAGCAGCCGATCGTCTTTTATCCCATGGAGCGGCACATAAACGCCGCGTGCGATTATTTTACGCTGGAGCTGCCCGGAAGCTGGGACGGAAAGATCGGGATCCGGACCGGTCACGACTTTGTCCGCGTGTACCATCAGCCTTCCGTTGACGCGGGGGAGGACGGCACGCTGTTCTGCCTCGGCGCGGAGGAGATCCCCGAGGATCTGGACAATGCGGGCCTTGGCGGTATGGACGAGCCCCATGCGATCTGCTACCTGAAGAAGGGCGACGAACGGCGGATCCTGACGCTCAGGACCCTCGACCCGTCCCTTGTCACTACGCCCGCGCTCCAAGAGGACTATACCGGTATGCTGTGGTTCCTGGACGGAATGATGGAAAACCTTGTCGCTGCTGAGGGCGTCCAGCGGATCGATTTTGACTATTCGTGGGCGCTCGGCGTGTACAACGGCACGGCGAAGGACGGCGTGAACTACAAGCTCCGCCTGACCGCCTGCGACGGCAACGTGATTTTGGGCAGTATCGACCGTTATCCGCCCGACGGGGGCGATACGACGGCGAACGTGGACGTGACCATGTACGGCGAGCAGGGGCTGGTATCATGGGATCTCCCGGAGATCCTCATCGGCGGCGGGGTGCTCAAGGTTGGGCCGTTTGACGCGTCGCTCCGGATCGAGCCTGTGGACGACAGCGGTTATTACGATACGCAGGGCTATATTACGATGTACCGCCTGGATCTGCCGGATTTACAGTATGAACCCGGCCAATACGTGTGCGCGGCGAACGGGGCGGTCACGTTTTACGATGATCCCGTCACAGGCGGCGAACCGGCGTTCGTGACGATCCCCAAAGGGGAGAAAGTGGACGTGACCCGGGTCGTGCAGAAATACGACGCGGAGAATCCCATGGAAATGTGGTGGGGACTGACCGCCGTGAACGGCAGGGCCGGCTACGTACCGCTGTATTACTTTATCAGCCTTGTGTTCGGCGACGCGAATCTGACGAAGGAGCAGCAGAACGTCGTCTGGGCGAAGATCAGCGGCGTGTGGCTCTCCGACGAGGATTCCGGAGAATTCATCGGTTTTGATATCGCCGATCGAAAGATCACGGTCGGCATACGGGATTCGGAGGCCAGCTTCAACGGCCCGCAGGAGGGCGACATGCTCGGTAACGGGCCGAACGGCCTTGTGCTGATCCCGGCGTACATGCCGGAAACCGACGACGAAGCCGGGGGCGGCGTTTCGAGTGAGGAGATGCGCGTGATATTCTGGGTGGACGCCTCCGCAGCTCAAGCCGGGCGAATCGCCTGGAGCACCGACGGCGAGGATTGGACGGTTTGCCACTATCTCAGCGAGGAGCTGTAAAGCGGGAGAAACGACATGAAATGCGAGTATTGCGGTACCGTGCTGGAACCGGGCGCGTCGGTGTGCCCGGCGTGCGGGGCGAAATGCGATCCCGTTCAAACGCCGGATCCCGCCCCTGCAGCCGAGGCGCCGGGAGACGTCGCCCTGTCCGGGGAATCTGCCCAGCCCCCGCCGGAGAATCAGAAAAAACGCAGAACGGCGCTGATCGCCGCGGCGGCGGTCGTGATCCTTGCGGCGCTTTTGGCGGTGATCCTGCCGAAGCGCAAACCGAAGGAGCCCGATCTGCGGGAATCGGTGAGCACTGGTCAGCAGACCCTGCGCGACCCCGCGTCGACGGACGAAGCGGCTACCGTCCCGCGGATCCTGTCCGCCGAATGCGATTATTTTAAGCTGTGGCTGCCCGAAAGCTGGGAGGAGAAGATCGGGATCGAGACCGATCCCGATTCCGTCCGCGTGCTGCACAAGGCTTCCGTTGAGGCGGGGGAGGACGGCACGCTGTTCTGTCTTGGCGCGGAGGAGATCCCGACGGATCTTGAAAACGCGGGCTTCGGCGGCATGGACGAGCCCCACGCCCTCGCCTTTGTCGAAAAGGGCGGCGAACGGCGTATGCTGACGCTCAGGACCTTCGAGCCTTCTCTGGTGACCACGCCCGCCCTCGAAAGCGAATATACCGACATGCTCATGTATCTGGAAGGGTTAATGGGGAACCTCGAAACGGCGCGGGACGTGCGGATGAGCCCCTTTGATTATACGTGGACGCTCGGCGTGTACTGCGGCACGGCAACGGACGGCGTATCCTATAAGCTGTGCCTTACCTCCTTTGACCGTAACGTGCTGCTTGGCCATCTCAACTGTTACGGCTCCGGCGGGGATTCGGATTCATCGTCCGTGATCGTGGATATGTACGGCGATCAGGGCGTGATATTCCGGGAGTTTGCCGAAGTGCTCACCGACGTCGGCGTGCTCAGATTCCCCGATTCCGACGCCGAAATGTCTCTTTCGGCGGATGCGGACGGCGCAAACTTTGATACGCATGGGTTTATTACAATGGACCGTCTGGATCTGCCGGAAATGACGTATGAACCCGGCGAATACGTGTGCGAGGCGGACGGGGCGGTCACATTCTGCAGCGATCCCGTCACGGATCCCGATCCGGCGTTCGTGACCATTCCCCGCGGCGAAAAAGTGGAAGTGACCGAGGTCGTGCGAAAATATGAGGCGGAAAATCCCATGGAAATGTGGTGGGGAAAAACCGTCGTAAACGACGTGACCGGCTATGTGCCGCTGTATTACTTTATCAGCCTTGTGTACAGCGACACGGATCTGACGAAAGAGGATCAGAACGCCGTTTGGGAAAAGCTCTCCGGCGTGTGGCTCTCCGATGAGAATGCGGAGGAGTTCATCCTGTTTGATAAGGACGAGCGGAAGATCATGGTCGGCGTGCGGGATTCGGAGGCGTCCTTTCTCGGAGCCCAGAAGGGCGATATGACGGGCGCGGGGCGGTACGGCCTTGTGCTGATCCCGGCATACATGCCGGCGACCGGAGGGGAAGAAGGCGGCGGAGTCTCGAATGAGGAAATGCACGTGATCTTCCGGGTGGACGGCACCGCTGCCCACGCCGGGCGCATCGCCTGGAGCACCGACGGCGAGGAATGGACGGTATGCCATTATCTCGGTCCGGAACTCTGAAACGGGGAGGGAGAACATGAAGTGCGAATATTGCGGCGCTGAACTCGCGCCGGGCGCAGAGACGTGCCCGGCGTGCGGGGCGAAATGCGCGCCCGGACAGACGGAGGCGCACGTGCCTGCAAAGGCGGCGGGGAACGCCGCCTTGCCCGGGGAACCGGCGGAGAACCCGCCGGAGAAGAAGAAAAAAAACAGGGCGGCGCTGATCGTCGCGGCGGTCGTGATCCTTGCGGCGCTTTTGGCGGTGATCCTGCCGAAGCTCAAAAAGGATGCGCCCGGGCTCCGGGGAGCGGAAACCGCGGACGGGCAGACGACGAAAGCCGCCGACGAAACGGGCGGGGAAGAGACGGCCTCTCAGCCCACCCGGGGCGACGGGACGGCCCGATCCGCCGAGGGGAACAGCGAAACCGCCGCCGGGCAAACGGACGCCGAACCCACGACCGGGGAAGCGGTCCCGCCGAAAGAGGCCGCAGCCGACTGGGCTGAGCGCCTGAGCTACCTCCCCGGTACGTATCTGTCCCTTGATCACGGCAGCGCGGCCGTTTACGATGCGCCGGGCGGCGAAGAGGAAGACGTCTATTACGTGGAGCTGCCCGACGCAACGGTGAAGGTCACCGAGGTCAGGGCGCTTGCGGAAGGGACCGACCCCGCCGACAAATGGTGGGGCAAGACGAAAGCGGGCGGACGCAAGGGCTGGGTCCGGCTTTCCGATTTCGTTCCGGAACGGTTTACGGACAAGGCGGTGACGGCAACCGAAGCGGACGGGATCCGGGAGATCCTGCGCGGCGTATGGGTCGAATCCGAAAGCGGGGAATTCATCCTGTTCGGCGATGAAGGCGAAGGCGGCGGAAGGATCACGGTCGGCCTGCCGAATGCCGAAGCGGACTTTCTGGGCGACGCAGTCCCGGAGATCCGCGGCGATCCCGCCGGCCTTGTGGCGATCCGGGCGATGAGCCCCGGCAGCGGCGGCGCGGACGACGGTATGCAAAGAGCGGATATGGACGTAGTCTTTTATCTGGATCTTTCGCAGACGCAGGGTGAAACGCCGCGCATCGCCTGGAGCACGGATCGTGAGTACTGGACGGTCAGCTTTTATATGGCCGAGGACCTCGACGCGCTCTTTTCCGGCGAATAAAAACAGAATCCCGCCGCACCGGCGCGTGCGGTACCGTATATTGTTGAATTTGAAGGAGGCAATCTGATGAAACTCACGAAAAAACTGCTGGGCGCTGTTCTGGCGTTCCTGCTGGTCTTTGAGTGCGCCGGCGCGGCGTTCCCGTCGCTGGTCTCGGGCGTGTTTTCGCCCCCGGCCGCGGGCGCGTGGCCTGCGCCCTGGAGCGCAAGCGAGGATACGTTCGATCTGAACCGGGCGCTGCATGACGCGAAAGATGCGAACGTGGATAAGATCAAATGGGCCGATTTGGAATATGAGATCACCGATCTCTTTGAACAATACGGCACGGAAGAAGATAAGTGGTGGTTCAGTCAAAAAGAGTCGAATACATATAAGACATTCGTAAAAGGCTTTTATAACGACGAACAAAAATGGTATTGGAAGGGTTCGCTCTATACAAAAGGCGGCGGCTATTGGAGAAACGAGATCGA
>CADBOC010000042.1 GCA_902796175.1 Oscillospiraceae bacterium
CTTGCAGGGCGTTCCCAAGCCGCACGGCGGCCGCCCTATACCCCCTGCCCGCAGCGCTCCTGCCGCACAACCGGCGTTTCATCCGATCCCCCGGTTTAAAGTTCTTCTCGTCACAGCGGATGTGGGCATCCGCGCTACCGAGACGGCGGCCTTCAGCGCCTCAGAGGAAACGCCGTGCCAACGACCGCGCTTCATTGTGCTCCGGGCGTCCTGACGCCCTTCCCGGGGGCCCCGAAGCCTGTTACCGGTTTGTTCCGTTTTGTTCCGAAACGCCGGAATGTACGGCGTTCAGAGAAACGCTTGATCTGTAAGGGGTTTCGCCGCGCCGGCCGCCTTTTGTTACCACTGTTACCACTGTTACCGGTTTTTTTCAGGTATGACTGCAAACTTATGTAAGGGGAGATACGGAATAATATTATAGGTATAATAATATGTATTATATATATTATATTTAATTATTAATATTATAACGTATCTCTAAACGATGAAAAAAGTAAAGCTATCCGCAAAAAAACCGGAACACCGGTAACAGTGGTAACAAGCCCCTGTCATTTTCGGCTTCCCCCTTGCAGTACCAACGATTCTTCACCCGGTCGGGATAAGCGGCGAATTGGAACAAAAACGGAACGACCGGTAACGGACGCGGGACGGATCATGCGTTGTGTGCGTCCCCCGGCGGCACAGCTGCGCCGCGCTGCAGCGCGACGGAAAGCTTTCAGCGAAACAAACTCAGAGTTTTCGAGATGTTCCGTAGAGTGTGAAGCTTTCCCTTACCACCGCAGCGCGGCACACCCGTGCCGCAACTGATTGTAAAATGACCTCAGCTGAATCCCGCCTGTGAACTTTTTATCGCACGCAGAAAAAAACTTTCCGCGCCAGACGGGCCTCTCGGGGTAAGACACAAATCTTTCGCTCGACAACCTATTGATTTACTCGCCTGGTTTTACGTTTACCTTTCGGACTTCGGCTTGTTACGCAGCCTTATCCACCATTTAGCCTGATCAGGTTTCTGTTCGCAGGCTCCTGCGTTTTGCTGCTCCGCTTCCTCCCCCCCCTTGGCATTGCTGCCAACGGCTTGCGGTTCGCTACACTTGGCGGTAATTACCCGTGGCGGGACTTTCACCCGCAAGCTTTGTGCCATGCCCGACACACGCACAAAAAACAGCCCGTCGGAGATCCGGCCGGGCTGTTTTTTTTACCAATCAAAACGCGAAGCGTTTTCCGCTTTCGTCTTTTATCTTTCGTCTTTCGTCTTTATTCTTACGCCCTGTGCCACTTCACGCCCTGCTTCGTATCCTCCAGCACCACGCCCATGGCGGTGAGCTTATCGCGGATGGCGTCGGCTTCGGCCCAGTTTTTGGCCTTGCGGGCCTCGGCGCGGGCGGCGATCAGCGCCTCGATCTCGGCCGCGTCGTCGGCGGCGGCTTCGCTCTTCGGCTCGTCGTAGACCAGTCCCAAAACTTCGTTGAAGACGTTAAACGTCTTCTCCGCCGCCAGCACCGCGTCGCGGTCGGGCGTATCGGTGAGCACGAACTTGTTGATATAAGAGACCAGCTCAAAGAACACGCCGATGGCGTCCGCCGTGTTCAGGTCGTCGTCCAGCGCGGCGTCGAAGCGTTCGGCGAAACCGCCGAGGGCCTTTTCAAGATCGGCAGGCTTTTCGCCCTGCCCCGCCGTTTTCAGTACGAATGCCATGGAATCGCGGCAGGTGGTCAGGCGCTCAAGCCCCGCCTTGCACTGCATCAGGCTCTCGTAGGAGTAGTTGATGGGGCTGCGGTACTGGCAGGAGAGCATCAGCATGCGGATGGGCGCGTAGCCGTACTGCTTCGCGACGTCCCGCACCGTGAAAAAGTTGCCCTTGGATTTGCTCATCTTCTCTTTGTCAACGGTGATAAAGCCGTTGTGCATCCAGTAGCGGGCAAAGGGAACGCCGTTGCAGCACTCGCTCTGGGCGATCTCGTTTTCGTGATGCGGGAAGATCAGATCCTGCCCGCCGCAGTGCAGATCGATGGTCTCGCCGAGATACCGGCGCGACATGGCGGAGCACTCGATGTGCCAGCCGGGTCTGCCCTGCCCCCAGGGGCTCTCCCAGAAGGGCTCGCCGGGCTTGCTCGCCTTCCACAGCGCGAAATCGCCGGGCTCGCGCTTGAGCTCGCCCACGTTGATGCGCGCGCCGCTCATCAGGTCCTCCAGCGGCTGGTGCGAGAGCTTGCCGTATTCCGGGAATTTCGCGGGGCTGAAGTAGACGTCGCCGCCCGCTTCGTATGCGAAGCCCTTTTCGATCAGCGTCTCTATGATGGAGACGATCTCCCCGATGTTCTCGGTGGCGCGGGGATGGACCGTAGCCGGGCGGACGTTCAGACCGGCGGCGTCGGTCTTATACTCGGCGATGTAGGTCTCGGAGATCTCGCTGAACGAAACGCCCTCGGCGTTCGCGCGATTGATGATCTTATCGTCGATGTCGGTAAAATTCTGTACGTAGGTCACCTCGAACCCTTTGGATTCGAGATACCGGCGCAGCACGTCGAACACGCAGATGGGCCGCGCGTTGCCGATGTGGATAAAATTGTACACGGTGGGACCGCAGGCGTAGATCCCGATCTTACCGGGAACCAGGGGGATCAGCTCCTCCTTGCGGCGCGTTAACGTATTGTATACCTTCATATCAAAACACCTCCGTACGGCGCGTTACGCGCCGTCGTTTTGCTGTGCAAGTTTTTTTTCAAGCTCTGAAACGCGGGCGCTCAGGCGTTCGAGCTCCTGCCGGACCGGATCGGGGAAGTCGACCTGGTCAAGCATATCCACGCGCACGCCGTCGCGGCGCACCACGCGCGCCGGGGCGCCTACGGCGGTGCAGTCCGCGGGGATGGCGGTGAGCACAACGCTGCCGGCGGCGATCTTGCTGCGGTCGCCGACGGTAAAGGGGCCCAGCACCTTCGCGCCTGCGCCGATCATCACGCCGTTGCCGATGGTGGGGTGGCGCTTGCCCACATCCTTGCCCGTACCGCCGAGGGTCACGCCCTGGTAGATGGTGACGTCGTCGCCCACCTCCGCGGTTTCGCCGATGACGACGCCGGTGCCGTGGTCAATGAAAAAGCGTCTGCCGATCACAGCGCCGGGATGGATCTCGATGTTCGTGCGTCTGGCGCTCGCCTGCGAGATACATCGCGCCAGAAAGCGCATATCGCGGCTGTAAAACCAGTGGGCCAGCCGGTGGCTGTGCACGGCCTTGAGGCCGGGGTAGAGCAGCAGCACCTCCGCAAGGCTGCCCGCCGCGGGATCGCGGTCGCGGATGCAGGTGACGTCCTCGCGGAGCTGTTTGAACAGATTCAGAGCCATAAGGGTCTCCTTCTCATTTATCGATCGCGCAGTAAACGGAGCCCGGCGTTCGCCGCGTTCCTTTTTATTCGCGCGTTATTCCTCCGCCGCGGTATCGGGTTCCCGCGTCCCCGCCGGTTCCGTTATGACCGGCGCGTCTGTGGCGGGCTGTTCGGCCGTCGGCGCCTCCGTTACGGGGGGCGCGGCGGTCGGCGGCGCGGCGGTCGGCGGCACGGTGACGACCGGCGCGGTCGGGGTAAAGGCCGGCACGGAGGTCGGCGGCACGGTAACGGCCGGCGCGGTGGTGGTGGTGAGATCGAGCGGCCCCCAGAGCTGCACGACGACGGTATCCCCGGCCGTTACGGTGGTCCCTACGGCCGGCACCGCCTCCGCGACCGTATCGGGCGCGTGGGTGCCGTCGTTGTACTTCGTCTGTTTTTCCGCGACCAGATGTTTAGAGACAAGGGTCGCCAGAGCCTGTTCATAGGTCATGCCCGTGATATCGGGCACCTGCAGCGTTTCGGCCCCGGTGCTGACGTAGAGCACCAGCACCGAACCGCGGTCGACGGTAACGCCGATATCCAGCGACTGGCGCATGATCTGCCCGGCGGGGATCTCGGCGGAATGCTCCTCCACACGCTCCAGATGGAAGAAGGTGGAGTAGAACGGATCGTTTTCGATCTTAACGTACTGTTCGCCGATCAGGCTCGGCATCATATAGGTCTGCACCTCGGTGGTGGTCTCCTGCTCGGCGGGTTTGTTTTTACCGCCGAGCGCCAGCGCGAGGCCCACGATCATCAGCACGACCAGCCCGGCCAGAACGCCGATGAGGATCCTGCGTTTTTTGCTGCGGGCGGCCTCCTGCTCCAGCAGCTCCTCCGCCGTCGGCCCCAGAAATTCCTGCGGGTCGCGGCGCCGGCTCTGCCGCGCGGGGGGCTCGGCGGGGGCGTCGTCTTCATAAGAATCGATGAGCGCGGGATCCGCCTGCGCCGCGGGACGCCCCTCGCCCGTGGGCGGGATGCAGCGGGTGGCGCCGCCGCGGTCCGTCTCGGCGGGGTATACGGGCGGCGCGGCGGGCGCGGGCGCTTCGCGTCTCGCGTTGTAGGCAGGGTTCGGCGCGTGCGCCGCGGGCTCTTCGGGATACACAGGCGCCGAAGCGCCGACCGCTCTCGGCGAAGCGGAAAGGTTGCTGCGCAGCTGCTCCGCGTTGCGTGTGCGGTCGCGCGGCATGATCTGCATGGCGTTGATGATCGCGTTGATCACGTAGGGCGGCAGCTTTTCCGCAAACTTTGCCGGGATCATCATCTGGTCGTTCTCGGCGCGGATGGGTGCGCCGATGGGCGTGGCGCCGATGAGCGCGCGGTAGAGCACCGCCGTAAAGGCGTAGATATCTGTCCAGGGGCCGATCTCGGCGGTCTCGGTATATACCTCAAGCGGCGCGTAGCCCTCGCTGATGGCGGGCTTGAGCCCGCCGTACTGCGTGCGCACGGCCGCGATCGAGAAATCGGAAAGCTTCATGTGCCCGTCCGGCATCATGAGAAAGGCGGAGGGGTCTATGCCCCTGTGGATCACGCCCGAGGCGTGCAGGGTGCCGAGCGTAGAAATGACGGGCATAAAGAGGATGCGGGCCTCCTCCCACGGGATGTACCCGCCGTTCTGCTGCAGCAGGTAATCGCGCAGGGTATGGGTCTCCGGTTCGGCGTACACGGCGTACGCCGTGCCGTCGAAGCGGAACACGTCGTAAACGGTGATCAGGGCCGTAAGGCCGCGCAGCCCCCGCAGGGTCTGCCACAGCTTTTCAAACGCCGCGAACTGCGCCTCAAAGGCGGCCTCGTTCCCCACCGCCGCGTGCACGGTAAGGCGGTCGGCGTCGCGCACAGCCAGCGGATCCGGGAAAAACTCCCGCACGCTGCAGCGCCGGTCCTCCTGCATATCATAGGCGATATAAGTCACGCCCTCGCCGTTGCGCCGTTTTTGCTCGCCGATGTAATAGCGGTCGGCGATCATGCTGCCGAGCGGCAGAAAGGGAGGCTCCTGCAGCAGGCTGCGCCCGCCGCCGCAATGCGGACATACGTCCGACTCCCCTTTGTGTTCCATACAGTGAAAACAGAGCTTCGAAAGATCTTCCATGGCGTTTTTATCTCCGTTTTTTCTTGATCGGGACCGATGCGTTCTGGTTCAATGCAGCGGTTATCGGTTTATTATATCATAACGGCAGGCGTTTGTCCATAGCTTTTCATGCCCCCGGGAACAATTGCGCGGAAAGAACGCCGCGCGTTTTCAGGAGCAGCTCCGCGAGGGCGGCCTCCGAAAGCCGTTCGGGAGCCGCGCCGCCGGCGCCGCAGGCCTCGGCGGCCGCGGGCTCCAGCGCCAAGTGGCGGCGCAGCAGCCGGATCGCCTCGGCGCGGTCCCATGCGCCGGTCTTTTGCAGCTCCCGGGTAAGATGGTCTATTATATCGATTTCATGAAACAGAGCCGCCGGATCGGGTCTCATATAGCACAGCTCCCTTTAATATTTATAAAAAACGCCGTCTTCATAGCCCTGGATGCGCCGGTCGGTCTCGGCGCGGTCCAGTCTTACGACGCTCCATGCGCAGTACTGCGCGTTTTTCTCAACGGCCGTGAACCGCCGCCCCAGCTTTTTCGCCGCGACGGCGGCGCTGCCGGAGCCCGCGAAGGGATCCAGGATCAGGTCGTTTTCGTCGCTGCTCGCGAGGATGAGCTTTGCCAGCAGCTTTTCCGGCTTCTGGGCCGGGTGCGCCGTGTTTTCGGGCATGCTCCAGAAAGGCACGGCGATGTCGTCCCAGAAATTCGGCGGGCAGGTGTCGCGAAAGCGGCCCGCTTCCGTCTGCCGCCAGTCTTTGGGGCTGCCGTCGGCGCGGTAGGGCGCTTTTACGCGGCGGCGCAGCTTTACGGCGTCCAGATGAAAGACGTAATCCTCCCCCGCCGTGCAGAACCAGATATCCTCCATGGCGTTCTTCCAGTTCCGTTTCGCGCCGCGGCCCTTCTCGCGCCCCCAGGTGATGCGGCTGCGCACATGAAAGAATTCGCCCAGCACCGGCGCGATCAGCACGCTTGTCTGCCAGTCGCAGCAGACGTAAACGGAGGCCGTCGGCGTTAAAAGCGGGCGCACGGCGGAAAGCCACGCCCGCGTATATTCGGCGTAAGCGGCGGCGTTTTTCGGCGAAAACACCTCGCCGCCGTAGTTCTTGCGGCGGTTATAAGGGGGATCCGCGATCATAAGGGAATAGCTCTCCCGCGGCAGCAGCGGCGCCGTTTTGAACAGATCGCCGCAGATCACCCGGTTTTCGGCCTCCTCCCGGCTGAGCTTCTCTTTGGGCTTCAGGCAGCGCGCGAAGGCGTCTTCGAGCTCAGAGAGGGGCAGATCCAGCGTTTTGTTGCGCGGGGAGCGGGGGGACTTACTCATCCGACCGTTCCTCCGCCGCGGGATCCGATTCCGGCTTTTTCAGCCCGCCGTAAAAGCGCGCCGCGGCTCTCACCCACTTCTCGGCGCTCCTGCTGTCGTACCTCGCCTTGAGATTCTGGCGCAGAAAGGCGTATTTCGCTGCGTTTTTCGCGGTGAAGAGCAGCATTCTGCGCACGTTCTGGTGCCCTACGATCTTTCTCGCCTTGTCGCGAAGCCCGCCGAGCCCGCCGGAGGTGAGGATCTTCAAAAGCCCCTCCTCGTTGCCGAAGCCCCTGAGGATCTCGGGCGTTACAAGCCCGGAATGGATGACGTATTCGATATCCTCCGCCGTGATGAGCGGCATCAGCTCCTTGATCAGCGCAAGAAGGCCCGCGTCGAAGCCGATGCGCTCATAAAACGAGACCTGGTAATCCCAGAGCGTTTCGGCGGTGTAACGGCCCTCGTCGTCTGAAAGCACCGCCTCGGCGAGCATTCTGCCGGCGCGCATGCTGTAGCCGACGCCCGAGCCCTTGAGCGGGATCGTCATAAAGGCGCTGTCGCCGACGGCGGCGTAGCCGTCCGCCACCAGCAGGCTCAGCGGCTGGCGAAGCGGGATATCCGAAACGGCGCCCCCGCGCAGCAGGTTTTCACCGATCTGGGGATTCAGCTCCCTGAGGGCCGAAAGGCGCTGCCGCAGCATGGCTTCATCCAGCTGGACGAACGTGCCGACCAGCACGTCCACCTCATTGTCATGCGTGATGGCCCACATCAGGCCGCAGTTTTCGCCCGGGATCAGGAACACCTGATATTTGAGCTCCGGGGCCTCCACCCCGGGGGCGCGGTCGAAATACGCGCGGTAGGCGTGCAGCACGTTGCCGGGGCCGGGCTCGCGCTCAATGCCGAGGTATTCGGGCAGGCCCTGCCGCACCGGCGAGTAAAGCCCCGCGGCGTCGATCACAAGATCCGCGTATTCGTCGCCCGCGTCTGTTTTCACGCCCGCGACGCGGGAGCCCAGCATGATGGGCCCCAGCACCCGCACGCCGCAGCGAAGCTTTGCGCCGGCGGATTCCGCCATGCCGATCAGCAGATCGTAGAGCGCCCTGCGGTCGATCTCCACGTTGTACTCGTCTTCGTGCACGCCCTGCGTGATCGGGGGAACGCCCTCCCCCGGCAGAATAAACGAGAGCGGCGTGCGCTTTACAAGGTATTCCTCCGGCACGGGCACGCCCGATTCCTCAAAGCCGTCGAGATGCACGGAATCGGTCTGATCGTACCCGAGCGCTTCCCTTTTTCTGCACTCCAATACCGTGACGTCGCAGCCGGCCTCCGCCAGATAGCGCGCGGCGACAAGACCGCCGTGGCCCGCGCCCGCGATCAGGATCCGTTGACTCATAAAACGCTCTCTCCTTTATGAAAAAATCTATTTAAATTATAGCGCGTTTATACAAAAAGGCAAGTGTTTTTTTGTCGCCCTTGATTTTTGACCGCGTTTTTGTTATGATAATAAAATTAGAAGCATTATGAGAGGCAGGACCGTCTCTCATAATAAGGAGGACTGCTGATGGACCGCATTTCCGTTTCCGGCAAACATTTTCTGGACGAAGCCGGGCGCACAAGGATCTTCAGCGGCGTGAACGCCGTATATAAGGGAGACGAACGGGATGAGAACGGGGAGATCCGTTACCGCTTCGGCCCGGACGGCGCGGCTCTGTCGGCGCTCGCCGCCGCCGGAACGGATCTCATACGCCTCGGCGTCACATGGGCCGGGATCGAGCCGGAGCGGGGCAGATGGAACGACCTGTATCTCGCGGACGTAAAAAACGCCGTGCGGCTGTGCGAGGCCCGCGGCATACGCGTGCTGCTCGATTTTCATCAGGATCTCTTCAGCGCCTACTGCTACTGCGGCGACGGCGCGCCGGAATGGGCGTGCGTAAAGCCGAAGGCGGGCAGAAAGCCGAAGGTCATCTGGGCCGAGGGGTATTTCTTCAGCGGCAGCGTACGCAAAAGCTTTGACCGCTTCTGGCTCAACACGCCCGTCGGCGGCGAGGGGCTGCAGGAGCGCTACTGCGAAATGCTCAGACACACGCTCGCCTTTCTCGCGGACTGCCCCGGCGTTATGGGCGTGGACGTGCTCAACGAGCCCTTTCCCGGCTCCGCCGGCAGAACGATCGGTCTGGCGCTCATAAAAGGCGCCCTCAGGGAGCTGCCGCGCGCAAAGCGCGCCGAATACAAAAGCCTCTTCGCTTCTCTGATCGCCGGAGACGTGATGGGGGCGCTCAGGGTACTCAGCGACCCGAAACGACTGAACCGCGTTGAGCGGGCGGCGGGGCGGCTCGTGCGCCGTTTCGATCTGGAATGCTACGGCCCGTTTCTGGAGCGCGCCGCCGCGGCGGTGCGCAGCGTATCTCCGGGGCTTGTGATCTTTGCCGAAAACTGCTATTTCTCAAACCTCGGCATCCCCTGCTCCGTCGAACGGCCGGCCGCGGCCGGGGCGCAGTTCGCCGTCGCCCCCCACGGCTACGACGTTACAGTCGACACGCCCCTTACGAACCGCGCGGACCCGGCGCGGGTGGACTATATCTTCAACGAGCACCGGCGGCTGCAGGAACGCCTCGGCTGCCCCGTAGTCGTCGGCGAGTGGGGCGGCATGGTGCCCGGGGACGAGCGCTACCCGGCCCTTGAGCACCTGATCGACCGATTCGATTCCAACGGCTGGAGCCAGACCTACTGGCACTGGTTCCCCGAAATGCCCGAAAGCCCGATCTTAAAAGTGCTCGCAAGGCCCCGCCCGGCCGCCGTAGCGGGAACGCCCCTGCACAGCGGCTACGACCGCCGCCTGAAACGCTTTACGATGGTCTATGCGGGAGACGCAAAAGCAAACGCGCCGACGCGCGTCTATGTGCCGGAGCCGCCGAAAGAGACCGACGCGTCGCTGCCCGTTACGATGATAAGCGAAAACGGCGCGTACTATCTGGAGCTGCCGCCGGCGGATGGCCCGCAGCGCGTCGCGCTCCGCTTTTGACGCAGAGAACGCGATGGACAGACTTCTGCTTTTCGCCTTCGCCGCCATGAACGTACTCGGCGCGGCGCTGGCCGTTTACGACAAGATCGCCGCGAAAAAGCTGCCCCGCCGCCGGATCCCGGAGCGCACGCTCCTGCTCGTCGGCCTGTTCGGCGGCGCTGAGGCGATGCTCGCGGCGATGCTCCTCATCCGCCACAAAACGCGGCATAAAAACTTTATGATCGGTCTGCCGCTCGAGATCGCGCTGCACATCGCCGTCGCCGCGGCGGGATGGGTCGCGGTAAAGCTGTAAAAAACCACCAAGAACAGGCGGCTCCGGAAATAGCCCGAAAAAACGCGCGGCGTTTTTATCCGAATATGATTTAGGAGATCCGATATGCTTGAACTGAAACACATTTCCTTCTCCGTACCGGCCGAGGCCGGGGACGGCGAACATGAGATCCTGCAGGATATCTCGCTGACCGTGAAGGACGGCGAGTTCCTCGTCATCACCGGGCCCAACGGCGGGGGCAAATCCACCCTCGCCCGCGTGATCATGGGCATAGAACAGCCCACCGAAGGGCAGATCCTCTATAACGGGCAGGATATCACCGCCCTTTCGGTGACCGAACGGGCGCGCCTCGGCGTCGGCTACGCGTTTCAGCAGCCGCCGCGCTTCAAGGGGCTGACCGTGCGGGCGCTTTTGAGCCTTGCCCACGGCAGCGAACTGCCGGAGGACGAATGCTGCTCCTACCTCACCCGCGTGGGGCTGTGCTCGCGCGATTACCTGAACCGCGCCGTAGACGCCAGCCTTTCGGGCGGCGAGGTAAAGCGCATCGAGATCGCGTCGCTGATGGCGCGGGATCTGGGGCTCTCGATCTACGACGAGCCGGAGGCCGGTATCGACCTCTGGAGCTTTTCGATGCTCGTAAGATCCTTCCGCGGCCTTGCGGGCGCGAACAAAAAGGGCAGCGTCGTCATCATCTCGCACCAGGAGCGCATCATGGGCCTTGCCGATACCATCGCCGTGATCGCGGAGGGCCGCCTGACCGAACTCGGGCCGAAGGAAGAGCTGCTGCCGCGGCTGCTCGGGGAATTCGACGCGCGCTGCGCCATGAGGGGGGAAGCATAATGCTGAGCATCACCGACAAAAACCTGCTGCAGACGATCTCGGATCTTTCGTATATCCCGCCGGAGTCCGCCTACAACATCCGCAAAAACGGCGCGGGCGTGGAACGGCGCTCCAACGAAAAGGTGACGATCGAGCAAAAGAAGGACAAGCCCGGCATCGACATCCGCGTAAAGCCCGGCGTTACGGGCGAAACGGTCTATATACCGGTCATCATCACCGAGACCGGCGTGAACGACAAGGTATACAACGATTTTTATATCGGCGAAGGCGCGGACGTGACCATCATCGCCGGCTGCGGCATCCACAACAGCGGCTGCCATGAGAGCCGCCACGACGGCATTCACCGCTTTTTCATCGGCGAAAACGCCCACGTTCGTTACGTGGAGAAGCACTACGGCGAGGGAGACGGCACAGGCGGCAGGGTACTGAACCCCAC